>NZ_JBSGZV010000011.1:0-114379 GCF_053611185.1 Streptomyces sp. NPDC054834
CGAGCAGCCCGATCGCGAGCGCGGCGTTGCCCGCCTCGTCGACGTGCTCGTTCTCGAACACGGTGGTCGCGGCGACGATCGTGACCTCGGCGCCCGACGGACCCGGTCCGGCGGCCACGGCGAATGCCTCGCCGTCGCGGAAGCACCCCTGCCAGCCCTCCGCCGCCGCCTCGTCGTCGACGGTGACGAGCCGCTGCCCGTCGGACAGCTCGCCGGCTCGCTGGGCCGGCCGCCCTTCGCAGTCCTACAGGCAGTCCTCCAGGCAGGTCTACCGATCCGCCTCGACCAGCTCCCGGCAGCGCTTCACGTCCTCGGCCATCTGCTCCAGCAGGGCCTCCAGCGACTCGAACTTCGCCTGCCCGCGCACGTACGCCACGAAGTCGACGGCGACGTGCAGCCCGTACAGGTCGAGGCCGACACGGTCGATGGCGTACGCCTCTACCGTGCGCTCGGTTCCGTCGAACTGCGGGTTCGTGCCGACGGAGATCGCGGCCGGCATCACCTCGCCCTGGGCGTGCAGATAACCGGCGTACACACCGTCGGCCGGGATCGCGGTGTGCGCGAGCGTCTCCACGTTGGCGGTGGGGAAGCCCAGCTCGCGGCCACGCTGGGCGCCGCGGACGACCACGCCCTCCACGCGGTGCGGGCGGCCCAGGATCTCGCGGGCGCCCTCGACGTCGCCCTCGACGACCAGGCGCCGGGTGAGGGTCGAGGAGAACGGCTCGCCGCCGCCCGCCGCGCCGGTCACGTACAGGTCGACGACCTCGACCTCGAAGTCGTAGATCTTGCCCTGGTCGATGAGGAACTCGACGTTGCCGGCCGCCTTGTGGCCGAAGCGGAAGTTCGGGCCCTCGACGACCGCCTTGGCGTGCAGCTTGTCGACCAGGACCTTGACGACGAAGTCGGCGGGAGAGAGCTTCGAGAACTCCGTCGTGAAGGGGAGGATCAGGACCGCGTCCACGCCCAGGTCCGCCATCAGCTCGGCGCGCCGGTGGTGCGGGGCGAGCAGGGGCGGGTGGCTGCCGGGGCGGACGACCTCGCTGGGGTGCGGGTCGAAGGTGACGACGACGGAGGGGACGCCCAGCTCGCGAGCCCGGTCCACGGCGTGCTTGATGATCAGCTGGTGGCCGCGGTGCACCCCGTCGTAGGAGCCGATGGTGACGACGCTGCGCCCCCAGTCCTGGGGGATGTCCTCCAAGCCACGCCAGCGCTGCACTGTGACCGCTCCTCGAACCCGTGTCCGTATCTACCGTTTACCGCTTACCGCTTACGCAGGTCTAAGGGTGCCATGCCGCGCGTTGCGGGCCCGCATCGGCATGGGGGCTGTGACCGGGCGCACGTCGTCACGCCGGTACGCGTACCCCCGCCAGGTTGGCGATCATGCGCCGGGTACTGGGGCCCACCACCGCGGCCCAGTCCTGCGGGGTGTCGGTGAGCCAGCGGGCCATCAGCGCGGCGAAACCGGGGACATGCCGGCCCAGATCGACCAGGCCGCGGTCGAAGCGGCTCGCGCCGTCGGGGGTGCGGACGAGGAGCAGGCCCGTGCGGTGGACGAGGTCGCGGACGTCCTCGTCACGGGCCTGTGCGGCGGCGTGCAGCAGGGCGTCCAGGACGGTGGGGTCGTGCTCGTGGGTGAGCAGGAATTCCAGCAGTTCCTGGCGCAGGGGGCGGGAGGCCGGGGTGCCTGGGGTGGCCAGCACAGCCGCGAGGGCCGTCCGTACGGCTGTCGGGCCGCCGTCCAGCAGGCCGGTGACCAGGGGCAGCAGCACGGCGCGGGCGGCCGGGCCCTGGTCAAGGCGGCGGTCGACGTACGCCGCCACGGGCTCGGCGGTCTCCGGCCGCAGCTGGACCGCCTCCCGCACCAGCGCGGCGGCCCGGCCGGCCAGCGGGGGCGTGGTGATGTCGGCGAGGGTGCGCAGCGCGGCGCCCGATCCGACCCCGGCGCGCAGCCGGGCGCGGAAGGCGTCGAGGACCTGGTCGGGGTCCGTGGCCAGGGCGGGGACGAGGGCGCTCGGCGGGAACTGCGGGTCGCCGGTGGCGAACTGCCGCAGGGCCTACGGGAGGTGGCGGGTGCGGGTGTGCGGGTCCCGGACGAGGAGGGCGAGCGCGCCGCCGTGCAGGCCGGCGTCGGCGGGGCGGGCGAGCAGGGCGAGGGCCGCGTAACGCAGCAGCTCGCGGTCGGCCTCGGTCCGCACGTGGGGTGCGGCGCGCAGTCCGTACACCACGGCGGCGACCCGTCGCGCCGGCCGCTCGTCGTGCGCCCACCTGTCGACTGCCCGGCAGACGGCGGACGGCTCGTCCTCGGCGAGCACCGCGATCAGTTGGTCGCCGCGCCGGTGCGCGCTGTCCACGAGCACCTCCGTGAGGTCGTCCAGTGCGCCGTGCCGGTAGGTGTGCAGCAGCGCTTGCGCGGCCGTGGCCACGGTGGCGTGCGGGGTGGCGGGCAGTGGCCGTTCGTCGTCGAACCAGCGGGTCAGGTGCGGTTGTACGGCAGTGGGGCCGGCGGCGAGGAGCCGGGCCACGGCGTCGAGGTAGCGGGTGCTGGTGGGCGGTGGGGCGGGGGCGTCGTCGTCACGCCGCCCCGGCCATGGCAGCGGGCCGGGCGGGGTCGCCGCCCCGGCGGGCTCCTGCGGGGCCTCGTCCGCCTGGACCAGGCGGCGCAGCAGGTCGAAGCGCTCCTGGTCCGGGATCGGCAGAGCGGTCCAGAAGGCGGGGCCGAAGTCCGCGGAGACGGGGTGGTGCCGGCGCCGCCGGGCGACGATGCGTTCGGCCAGCAGCCGGAGCACACCGGTGTACGGGGTCGCGTCGGGGACCTGCGACAACGCCTGGGCGAGCAGGCGCGCGGCCCACCACGAGGCGGGGTCCGCGTCCAGGGCGTGGACCAACTCCTCCAGGTACCGGGCGAGTTCGGCCGTGCCGTGCTGGCGGGCGAGGAGGAGCAGGGCCTGGACGACGGGGCCGACGCGGTGGTGCGGGACGGGCAGGGGGTGGCTCTCCTGCGGGGCGCGGCGGCGGTGGACCAGGGCGTGCAGGGCCTCGTCCAGGTCGAGGTGCATGCCCTGGATCCAGTCGGCGAGTTCCTCGTGGGCGAAGCGGTAGCCGTTCCCGGCGGGCACCAGCACGCCTTCGGTGAGGACGGCGGACGCCCAGCCGGTGCCGCCGCCCAGCCAGGCGGGGGCGGGGCCCCAGGGGAACACCGACTCGAAGGTCGCCCGGTCCAGCTCGCCCTGCCCCGGTCCGAGGCTGCGCCGGGCGGCCTCGTGGACCTGGCGGGAGACCCGGGCGGCGAGACGCCGTACGGCGGTGCCGCGCAGGCCGTTCGCGGCGGCGAGGCGGACCGCGACGCGCAGGCACATCAGGTCCAGGTAGGCGGAGAACACCTCGTGCCGGTCGGCGGGGGTCGCCGGGGTGTCCGGCGGCAGGGCTGCGCGGACCTCCGAGAGCAGGCGGAGGGTGAGGGGGTGACGGGCGTCGCGGTCGGTGAGAGCGCCCTCGGGGACGGCGTAGCGGGCGCGGGCGCGACGAGCCTCGTCCGGGGTGAGGTCGGTCAGGTGCACGCAGGGCGGGAGCGGGCTGGGCGGGGCGGCCGGGGTGGAGGCGGGGGCGGAGGCCGGGGTGGAGGCGGCAACGGCCGCGGGTGCGGGGGGATACAGCAGCTCCGGCGGGAACTCGGCCCCGGCGCTCTCCCAGTACTCCTCCCGGCACGCCACGACCAGCCGTGCCCCGGTCGCGCGCAGCCACTCCGCCGTTCCCGCGGTCCACTCGGGGAGCCGGTGGGCGAGGACGGGAGGCATCTCCTCGGGGCCGTCGAGCAGGAGCAGCAGAGGGCGGCCGACCCGCCCGGCGACACGGGCGAGGCACTCCGGGGTGACGTCCCCGGGGCCGGCCGGACCGCGCCGGCCACCAGGGTCGGCGGCGTCGGCCGAGTCACCGGCGCCACCGCGGTCACGGAAGTCACCGCCGTCACGGAAGACACCGTAATCACGTGAGTCACCGAGGCCGTCACCGGGAAGCGGCGTCCGGGAGGCGGCGATGATACGGGCCGCCCGTTCCAGGGCGCGATGTGCCGCGTCGGCCACCGAGCCGTCGGCGTCCTCGAGGTCGGCTCCGCGCAGCCACAGCGTGGGCGCCGGTTCCGGTGCGCGGTCGCGGCGGGCGGCGAGGGCCGCGAGTTCCGTCGTACGGCCGCTGCCCGGGGCGCCGACGAGGCCGAGGACGGCACCGCCGCCGGTTTCGGCGAAGGACGTCAACCGCCGCACGACTTCCGTCCGTTCGACGGGTTCGACCGGGCCGGGTCCGGTGGCGCCGATCCGGCCGACGTGCCCGGCGAGGGCTCCGGGCGGGCCGTCCTGCCCCACCGAGGTGGCGGTCAGCTCCAGGACGCCCGCCAGATTGAGGTCGGCTCCGTAGGCGGGCACGGTCGCGGCGTTGCGGTCGAGGAGTGCGGCGAGCGGGCCGTCGGTCGCCGCGCGCAGCGGCACGGCGAAGCCGGCCTCCCGGTCGCCGGACCGCAGGGCCGTGCCCAGGACGCCGAGCACGGCGCCGGTCTCCGGGTCGAGCACCGGCCCACCGGCCGCTCCGCCGCCCAGCCGCAGCGCGTCCCGGCCCGCCGTGCCCATCGCCAACTCCAGGACGTCACCGAGGAGATGGAAGCGGTCCGTGGCCGTGTAGGTCACCTGGGTGGCGCCGAGCACCCGTGCCTCGCGCCAGCCGCCGGCGGCGATACGCACATACGCACCGGTCGTGATCCGGTCCCGCACGCTCACCGGGAGCGGCTCCACGCCGAGGCCCGCGGTGCGGACCAGGGCGAGGGCCAGGGCGGGCAGCGGGGTCACGGCGTCTGCGGTCACGACGCAGGTCCGCTCGTCCGCGGTGCACAGCACCAGCCGGGCCAGGCCGTCGACGGCCTCGTGGCTGGTGACGAGGGTGCCGTGGTGGTCGGCGAGGAAGCCGGTGCCGCGCGGGCGGCCGGCCAGGTCGCGGATCCGGACCAGACGCGCGTCGAGGGCGCGGTACCGGTCCTCGCCGGGAGTGTCCCGCCGCCGCTCCCGGCGGGTCGCGTCCTCGCGGTCCCGTCCGGTGCCGCATCCGGTCCGCGGGCCCCGTCCCGCCATGATCGAACCTCCCGACCGTGCACCCGTGCTCTGCACACGACGGTAGGCCGGGAATGATCAGCGGGACAGATCGTGCGACGAAAGCGCCCCCTTCCGCTCCCCCCGTTCACTCCGAGCGCCCGCACGGTCGGGTGAATAGGCGGGGGCGGCTGGATACACCCTAGGGGTGGGGGAACCGAGGGGGGACCGTGGAGCGGCGGCGACATCCCGTGGCCGCCGCTCCACGGGCAGAGCCCAGGGACCCCGGGTCCGGGTCAGCCGAAGACGGCCAGGCTCTTGGCCTTGCCCTTGTGCCCCTCGACCAGCGCGAGGAAGCGTCCCTCGGGGTTGAAGACGGCGACGGGTCCGGCGCCCGCGTACTCGTCGGGCATCTCCAGCCGCACGCCGTTGATGAGCAGCCGGGCGCGCCTGGCGTCGACGTCCCAGCGCGGGAACGCGGCCGCGGCCGCCTCGGCGACCGGCATCACGGTCAGCTCCTCCTGGAGCTGTTCCAGCGTCTTCGCGGCGTCCAGCTTGTACGGCCCGACGCGCGTGCGGCGCAGGGCGGTGAGGTGCCCGCCGACGCCGAGGTCGGCGCCCAGGTCGCGGGCGAGGGCGCGGATGTAGGTGCCGGAGGAGCAGGCCACCGACACCACCAGGTCGAGGACCGGCGTGCCGTTCTCGGCGACCGCGTCCCGGACGTCGTACACGGTGAAGGAGGAGACGGTGACGGGCCGGGCGGGGATCTCGAAGTCCTCGCCCTCACGGGCCCGCTTGTAGGACCGCACGCCGTCGATCTTGATGGCGCTGACCTTGGACGGCACCTGCATGATGTCGCCGGTCAGCTTGGCGACGCCGGCGTCGACGGCTTCCCGGGTGACCTTGGAGGCGTCGGCCGAGGCGGTGATCTCTCCCTCGGCGTCGTCGGTGACCGTGGTCTGGCCGAGGCGGATGGTGCCGACGTACTCCTTCTCGGTGAGGGCGAGGTGCCCGAGGAGCTTCGTCGCCTTCTCGACGCCGAGGACGAGGACGCCCGTCGCCATGGGGTCGAGGGTGCCTGCGTGGCCGACGCGGCGGGTCCTGGCGATACCGCGCATCTTGGCGACCACGTCGTGCGAAGTGAAGCCCGACGGCTTGTCGACGATGACAAGGCCGTCGGGCGTGGTGCGCTTCTGGGTCATTCGGCGGTGTCGTCCGTCTCGTCCTCGGCGTCCGGCTTCCGGTACGGGTCCGCGTCACCGGCGTACGCGGCGCCCGCGGACGCCTCGCGTACCTTCTCGTCGGACTGGCGCGCCTTGTCGAGGAGGTCCTCGATGGTGCGGGCGGTGTCCGGGAGGGCGTCCGCGACGAAGGCGAGGGTCGGCGTGAACTTCACGCCGGCCGCACGGCCGACCTCGGAGCGCAGGATGCCCTTGGCGCTCTCCAGGCCCGCAGCTGCGGCCTTCCGCTCCTCCTCGTCGCCGTAGACCGTGTAGAAGACGGTCGCCTCCCGCAGGTCCCCGGTGACCCGGGTGTCCGTGATGGTGACGTGCGAGCCGAGCCGCGGGTCCTTGATCCCACGCTGCAGCTTCTGGGCCACCACCTCTCGGATGAGGTCCGCCAGCCTCTTGGCACGCGCGTTGTCGGCCACTGGTCGTCTCCCGTTCTTCCTGTTCTACGTTCGAAATCAGTCGTCGTCCCCGTGGAAGCGGCGCCTCACCGACAGCAGCTCCACCTCGGGGCGCCCGGCGACCAGCCGCTCGCACCGGTCCAGTACGTCGGTCAGATGCCCCGCGTCGCCGGAGACCACCGCCAGGCCGATGACGGCCCTGCGATGGAGGTCCATGTGATCGACCTCCGCCGCGCTCACCGCGTACTTCCGCTGTAGCTCGGCCACGATCGGGCGGACGACGGAGCGCTTCTCCTTCAGCGACCGGACGTCGCCGAGCAGGAGGTCGAAGGACAGAGTCCCCACATACATGTGTGTGTCCGGATGACCCGCCGGTACGGGATTGACCGCCCCGCCGGCAGATCGGCGGGAACATCAGAACCGTACAACGAACGGCCGGGGCCGATCGACGGAAATACTCTCCGTCGACCGGCCCCGGACCGGACCGTCTCGGAAGCCCGAGCGCTTACGCGCGCGGCTTCTCCCGCATCTCGTACGTCGCGATGACGTCGTCGACCTTGATGTCGTTGAAGTTTCCGAGGTTGATACCACCCTCGAAGCCTTCGCGGATCTCGGTGACGTCGTCCTTGAAGCGACGCAGGCCCTCGATGTTGAGGTTCTCCGCGACCACCTTGCCGTCGCGGATGAGGCGGGCCTTGGTGTTGCGGCGCACCTCGCCGGAGCGGATGAGGACACCGGCGATGTTGCCCAGCTTGGACGACTTGAAGACCTCGCGGATCTCCGCCGTACCGAGCTCGACCTCCTCGTACTCCGGCTTGAGCATGCCCTTGAGGGCCGCCTCGATCTCCTCGATCGCCTGGTAGATGACCGAGTAGTACCGGACGTCCACACCCTCGCGCTCGGCCATCTGCGCCGCGCGGCCGGCCGCGCGGACGTTGAAGCCGATCACGATGGCGTCGGAGCCCATCGCCAGGTCGATGTCGGACTCCGTGACCGCACCGACGCCGCGGTGCAGGACGCGGATGTCGACCTCTTCGCCGACGTCCAGCTGGAGCAGGGAGGACTCGAGGGCCTCGACGGAACCGGAAGCGTCACCCTTGATGATCAGGTTCAGCTGCTGGACCTCGCCGGCCTTCAGCACCTTGTCCAGGTCCTCGAGCGACACACGGCGCGTGCGCTTGGCGAACGCCGCGTTGCGCTCACGGGCGGCGCGCTTCTCGGCGATCTGACGGGCCGTACGGTCCTCGTCGACCACCAGGAAGTTGTCGCCCGCACCCGGGACGTTGGTCAGGCCCAGGACCTGGACCGGCGTCGACGGGCCGGCCTCGGCGACGTTGTTGCCGTTGTCGTCGAGCATGGCGCGGACTCGGCCGTAGGCGTCGCCCACCACCATCGTGTCGCCGACCCGCAGCGTGCCTCGCTGGACGAGGACCGTTGCCACGGCACCACGGCCGCGGTCGAGGCGGGACTCGATCGAGATGCCCTGCGCGTCCTGGTTCGGGTTGGCCCGCAGGTCGAGCGAGGCGTCGGCGGTGAGGACGACGGCCTCGAGGAGGCTGTCGATGTGCAGACCCTGCTTGGCGGAGATGTCGACGAACATCGTGTCGCCGCCGTACTCCTCGGCCACCAGACCGTACTCGGTCAGCTGACCGCGCACCTTGGTCGGGTCGGCACCCTCGACGTCGATCTTGTTGACCGCGACCACGATCGGCACGTCGGCCGCCTTGGCGTGGTTCAGAGCCTCGACCGTCTGAGGCATCACACCGTCGTTGGCCGCCACCACGAGGATCGCGATGTCGGTCGACTTCGCACCACGGGCACGCATGGCGGTGAACGCCTCGTGACCCGGGGTGTCGATGAAGGTGATCTTGCGCTCTTCGTCGTTGACCTCGGTCGCGACCTGGTAGGCACCGATGTGCTGGGTGATGCCGCCGGCCTCGCCCGCGATGACGTTCGTCTTGCGGATGGCGTCGAGCAGTCGGGTCTTACCGTGGTCGACGTGACCCATGACGGTGACGACCGGCGGGCGGACGACCAGGTCCTCCTCGGACCCCTCGTCCTCGCCGAACTCGATGTCGAAGGACTCGAGCAGCTCGCGGTCCTCCTCCTCGGGGCTGACGATCTGAACCGTGTAGTTCATCTCGTCGGCGAGGAGCTGCAGCGTCTCGTCGGAGACGGACTGCGTGGCCGTGACCATCTCGCCCAGGTTCATCATGACCGCGACGAGCGACGCCGGGTTGGCGTTGATCTTCTCGGCGAAGTCGGTGAGCGACGCACCGCGCGACAGGCGAATGGCCTCGCCGTTGCCGCGAGGCAGCATCACGCCGCCGACCGACGGGGCCTGCATGGCCTCGTACTCCTGGCGCCTCTGCCGCTTCGACTTGCGGCCACGACGCGCGGGACCGCCGGGGCGACCGAAGGCGCCCTGCGTGCCACCACGGCCACCCGGACCACCGGGACGACCGCCGAAGCCGGGACGGCCACCGCCGCCGCCACCCGGACCACCGGGACGGCCGGCGAAACCGCCGCCACCGCCACCGGGACCGGCGGGACGACCGGCGAAGCCGCCGCCACCGCCACCCGGACGACCGGCGAAGCCGCCGCCGCCCGGACGACCGCCGCCGCCACCGGGACGACCGCCGCCGCCACCGGGGCCACGGCCACCGGGGCCACCGCCGCCGGGACGCGGACCCGCAGCGGGACGCTGCGGCATCATGCCCGGGTTCGGACGCGGACCGCCGGGGCCACCGCCGGGACGGGGACCGCCCTGCGGACGCGGCATCGAGCCCGGAGTCGGGCGCGGACCGCCCGGACCCTGCGGACGCGGACCGCCGCCCTGGGCGCCGGGCGCCTGGGGACGGGGACCGGCTCCACCGGGGCCGCCGTGGCCTCCGGCCGGTCGAGGTCCGCCCTGCGGGCGCGGGGCCTGCGGGCGGGCCATGCCGGTGGAGCCACCGGAGGTGAAGGGGTTGTTACCCGGACGCGGACCGGCGGGACGGCCACCGGGACGCGGGGCCTGACCGCCGGGACGCCCGCCGCCCTGAGCGGCAGCGGGACGCTCGCCCCGCTCGCCCCGCTGGCCCTGACCGGGACCGCCCGGACGGCCGCCGGGCTTGGGGGCGCCAGGACGCGCGCCGGGGCGCGGACCCTGGGCGGCCGGAGCCTGCGGGGCCGGAGCCTGCGGGGCCGGAGCGGCCGGCGGAGCGGTGAACTCCGGGGCGGCCGGAGCCGGACGCGGCGCGGGCTTCGGACCCGGAACCGGACGCGGACCGGAGGCCGGCGCGGGCGCCGACGGAGCCGACGGCTGCTGGGCCGCGGGCTGCGGGGCGGCCGGCTGCGGGGCCGACGGCGGCTTGGGGGCGCCCGGCTTCGGGGCAGCCGAACGTGCCGCCTGCGCCGGAGAGGGCGCGGCGGGCCTGGGGGCGGCCTTGCGCGGGGCGGGCTTACCGGCGGACTTGCCGTTGCCACCGCCCTGGAAGGCGTCGGTCAGCTTGCGTACTACAGGCGCTTCGATCGTCGAAGACGCCGAACGGACGAATTCACCGAGTTCCTGGAGCTTGGCCATGACGACCTTGCTCTCGACACCGAACTCCTTGGCGAGTTCGTAGACCCGGACCTTAGCCACTTCGCTCCTTTGAGGTCCGGGTTGCGGCCGGACCGTCGCTAGTTCATGGGCGTACTCATCGCGTACTCATCGAGTGCTCATCGCAATCTCGACCTGCTTTCGACTCGCGAGGTACCAGACCGCACGGGGTTCCGTACGGCATGTCTTACGGTGTTGCCTGCTCAGCAACTGTCGTCTGCTCGACGTACTGGCGCAACGCCTTTGTGTCGAGCGCTCCCGGGGCGCGCAGTGCCCGCGTGAACGCTCGGCGGCGTACCGCCTGGTCGAAACAGACCAGGGCGGGGTGTACGTACGCACCCCGGCCGGGCAGCGTACCGCGAGGATCGGGGACGCACGCGCCCTCGATCGCCACGATCCGTAGTAGACCGGTCTTGGCCGCTCGCTCCCGGCAGCCCACACAGGTGCGTTCAGGGCATACTCGGGTGTGCGTCCGGCCAGACACCTCTAAGTCTACCTCCCCGTACCAACCTCACCCCTTTGGGTCATAGGTCGAACGTTTGTCGTGCAGATAACTGTCGTGATCTGAGCGTCCTGCGGCCTGGATCTATTCCCCGGCCTGCTCGGTGTCCGGGCGGATGTCGATCCGCCAGCCGGTGAGCCGGGCGGCCAGCCGGGCGTTCTGCCCTTCCTTGCCGATCGCCAGCGACAGCTGGTAGTCCGGCACGGTCACCCGGGCGGACCTGGCGGCCATGTCCACCACCTCGACCTTGGACACCCGGGCGGGTGACAGCGCGTTCGCCACCATCTCCGCCGGATCGTCCGACCAGTCGACGATGTCGATCTTCTCGCCGTTCAGCTCGCCCATCACGTTGCGCACCCGGCCGCCCATGGGGCCGATGCAGGCGCCCTTGGCGTTCAGGCCCGAACGAGTGGAACGGACGGCGATCTTCGTACGGTGACCGGCCTCACGGGCGATGGCGGCGATCTCGACCGAGCCGTCGGCGATCTCCGGCACCTCGAGCGCGAAGAGCTTCTTCACCAGGTTGGGATGGGTGCGCGAAAGAGTGACCGAGGGTCCGCGGACGCCCTTCGCCACCCGTACGACGTAACTGCGCAGCCGCATGCCGTGCGGGTACGTCTCCCCCGGCACCTGCTCCTGCACCGGCAGGATGGCCTCCAGCTTGCCGATGTCGACGAGCACGTTCTTCGGGTCGCGGCCCTGCTGCACCACTCCGGTCACGATGTCGCCCTCGCGGCCGGCGTACTCGCCGAGCGTCGCGTCGTCCTCGGCGTCGCGCAACCGCTGGAGGATGACCTGCTTGGCGGTGGTGGCGGCGATACGGCCGAAGCCGGACGGGGTGTCGTCGAACTCGCGGGCCTCCTGGCCCTCCTCGAGGTCCTCGGGGTCCTCCTTCGCCCACACGGTCACGTGCCCGGTCTCCCGGTTGAGCTCCACGCGCGCGTGTCGGCGGCTTCCCTCGGTGCGGTGATAGGCGATGAGGAGGGCCGATTCGATCGCCTCGACCAGCAGGTCGAAGGAGATCTCCTTCTCCCGAACCAAGCCCCGCAGGGCACTCATGTCGATGTCCACGGCTACGCCTCCTCTTCCTTCTTGTCCTTGCGGCTGAACTCGACCTGCACGCGCGCCTTGACGATGTCCGGGAAGCCGAGTCTGCGGGTGGTGGCCTTGCGGCCCTTCACTCCGGGCACTTCGAGGTCGAGACCTTCGTCGTCGACCGTCAGGATCCTGGCGACCAGCTCGCCGTCCTCGGCCAGCTGGAACTTCACCAGCCGACCGACCGCGCGCGCGTAGTGCCGGGATTCCTCGAGGAGGCGCTCCGCGCCCGGGGTTCCGACCTCCAGGTCGTACGCGCCCTCACCCATCGCGTCCGTCTCGTCGAGCTTCGCCGAGAGCGCGCGGCTCACATCGGCGATCTGGTCCAGGTCCGCCCCGGTGTCGGAGTCGACGACGACGCGCAGCACCCGCTTGCGTCCGACGGAGTCCACGGCGATCTCCTCGAGATCCAGGCCCTGGGAGGTGACGAGCGGTTCCAGCAGTTCTCGCAGCCTCTCGCTCTGGGTGGTGCTCATCCGGGTGACTCCTCGGCCGCGTGTGCTGTTGTGGGATGGGTCGCGTGTCTGATCAAAGGGTATCGGGTCGCGGGGGGTGTTGCCGTCCACGTGTTGCCTCCGGCGGTGTGACCGGTTCGCCGGGGAGCTCGGCCCCCTCAGGTGGGTCCACGAGCCGGTGACATGGGTCGGCCGGGTTCGCGGGTACCGTGATCAGCGGCGGGCCCCCGCCTTGTGTTCGTACGAGTGCCCGAGGACGTCTGCCGTGCCCCTCCCCCCGCCCCCGCGTGCCCTCCCGTGGCCGCGCAGAAGAACGCTGCTCGCCTCGGCCGCGGGAGCGGTGCTGCTCGCGGGCTGCTCCGACGGAAGCGGGGACTCCGGCGGTAGGGACGGCGGCCTCTCGGTCTCGGAGCGGGCACGCGCGCGTGCGGCCCGGGACAGTCAGGGGCTGGTGAAGCGGTACGACGCGGTGATCACCGTGCATCCGGCGCTGGCGGACCGGCTGGGGCCGCTGCGGGCCGAGGCCGCGGCCCACGCGGAGGCGTTCGAGGACGGTTCGGCGGGCCCCTCGCGGTCCTCATCGGCTTCTTCGGCCTCCTCGTCGCCTTCCTCGTCGCCTTCCTCGTCGCCTTCCTCGTCGCCTTCCTCGTCTCCGTCGCGGTCCGCCGAGGCATCGGCGGCGCCGGCCGTGCCGACGGACGAGAAGGACGCGCTCGCCGCGCTCGCCGCGGCCGAACGCGCCCTCGCCGACCGGCGGGCGAAGGCGCTGCTGGAAGTGAAGGGGGAGCTGGCCCGGCTGCTGGCCTCGGTGGCGGCGGCCGGGGCGGCGCACGCGTATCTGCTGACGGAGGGTGACTAGTGAGCGACGGGGCGAGGGACGGCGAACTCAAGGCCCTCCAGGCGGCGCTGGCCGCCGAGCACGCGGCCGTGTACGGGTACGGGGTGGTCGGCGGGCGGATCGGCGCGGGACGGCGCACAGAAGCGCGGGCGGCGTACGACGCGCATCGGGCGCGCAGGGATGCGCTGGTCCGCGAGGTGCGCGACCTGGGCGGCTCCCCGGTGCCCGCGGACGCGGCGTACGCGCTGCCCTTCCCGGTGCCGGACTCCGCGGCGGCGGTGCGGCTCGCCGCCGAGTTGGAGGAACGCGTGGCCGGGGTGTACTCCGACGTGGTGCGGGCGACCACGGGCGGGCGGCGCAGCGAGGCCGCCGGGGCGCTGCGGGAGGCCGCGGTGCGGGCGGTGCGCTGGCGCGGGAAGAGCGTAGCCTTCCCTGGTCTCGCCGAGCGGGACGGTGCCGCGGCCGGGACGTCCGCGACCCCGGCGCCGACCTCGGCCTCGGCGACACCGACGGCATGACCCGGCACCAGGAGGGGCCGGCACCCAGGAAGGGAACGACTCGCGCATGGCTTTCGAACCGCCGCAGCGTCTCGTCAGGGCGCTCGGTGAGACGGCACCGGACGGTGACGGCTGGCTGGACGAGCTGCCGGAGACCGTGCGGCAGGCCGTCGCGCTACGCGAGTTGACCGTCGAGCGGGTACAGGTGCCGGGCGGCCGCAGCAGCCTGGTCGTGCTGGTGCGCCGGGCGGACGGGACCCCGGCCGTGCTGAAGCTGGCCCCGCCCCGGGCCCGGCCGGAGGCCGAACGCGCGGCACTGGCGCATTGGGGCGGCCTGGGTGCCGTACAACTGCTGGAGGCGGACGGGACCGCGGGGGTGCTGCTGCTCGAGCGGCTGCACCCGGACGTGTCCGTGCGGTCGCTGCCCGAGGCCAAGGCGCTGCTGGAGGCGGCGGGGACGCTGCGGCGACTGTGGGTGGAACCTCCGGCGGAGTTCTCCTTCGAAACCGTCGACGCGCGGACCGGGCGGCAGGCCGAGGCCATGCGGGCGAGCGCGGCCACCGACCCCGAGGTCGCCCCGCTGGTCGAGGCGGCGCTCGCGGCCCGTGCGGGGCTACTGGCCGCGCCGCCGGAACACCGGCTGCTGCACGGCACCTTCCGGCAGAGCAAGGTGCTCGCCGGGGAGCGGATGCCGTGGCTGGCGGTGGGGCCGGACCCGCTGGTCGGCGAGTGCGCCTTCGACCTGGCCCGGCTGGTCCGGGACCGGGTGGAGGACCTGATCGCCACGCCGTCGGGGGCGGCGACGACCCGGCGGCGGGTCAAGCGGCTCGCGGAGTCGCTGGACGTGGACCAGGACCGGCTGCGCGGCTGGACCCTGTTCCGCGCGGTGGAGTCCGGGGTACGGGCCCGCCGGGTGGGCCGGGAACAGGACGCGGAACTGCTGCTGGAGTTCGCGGGCTGGCTCTAGCACCCCCGGCCTGTCCAGCGGGCGCTGAGTTTCAGGGCCAGGGCCGGGCAGTCGGCGGCGGCTCGGCGGGCGCGTGCTGCCGTACGGGGCGGGATCGGGGCGCCGTTGACCAGGGGGTAGCCCCATTCGTCGAGGGTGATGTGGTCGGGGAGCAGTTCGGCGCACAGGCCGTGGCCCTGGCAGGCGGTCCAGTCGATGTCGACGACCGTGTCGGTGCGCGGGTCCATGTCAGTTCGCCTCCGGTACGGGCAGCAGCGGTGTGCGGTCGGTGGCGGTGCACACGCCGCGCGCGTGGGCGTCGAGTTCGCCGGCGAAGGCGGTCAGTGCGCTGCGCGCGAGGCGGACCGTGCCGTCGGGGTGGTGGCAGGCGCCGCGGCCCTCGACCAGGCCGGCCCAGCGGGCGACGTCGGCGCGGGTGGTGCCCTGGGGGCCGGGGGCGGCCAGGGTCCGGAAGGCGGAGGCGATCCGGGGCAGGCCGTTCAGGCAGGGTCCGCACTGGCCCGCCGACCGCAGCGCCAGGTAGCGCAGCACGCGGGCGGTCTCGGCGAGGCCGCAGCGGTCGGTGGGGAGCGCCGCGAGTACGCCCGCGCCCAACATGCCGCCGGCGAGGGGCAGTCGGGCGGCCTCGGGGGCCGGGACCCAGGTGCCGTGGTAGCCGCCGACGAGGACCGCGGAGATTCCCGTGACGGACAGCAGCCGGCCCAGCGGCAGGCCGAAGGGCGCCTCCACGACCCGGACCGGGCGTCCCGTCTCGTGCACCGTGCACAGGGCGCTGCCCGGATCCGCCGGCGTGCCCGCGGTGCGGAACCAGTCGGCGCCGTAGCGTGCGATCAGCGCGAGGTGGGCGAGCGTCTCCACGTTCTGCACGAGGGTCGGGGCCCGGCGCACCCCGCGCTCACGGACGGGCGGGTTCTGGTACGCGGGCAGCGCCTCGCCGCCGGAGAGGTACCGCGCGAGCGCCGAGGCCTGCCCGGACAGGAAGCGCGGCGGTACGCGCACCACCCGGACGGGCAGCGGGTCGTCGCGTCGGGCGAGGGCGGACTCCAGGTAGGAGGCACCGTCCTCGACGGCCAGGTACGCCTCCCCCGCGCCGACCGCCCGGGCGGCCAACCGGAGCCCGTCCAGGACGAGATGGGGTGACATCTGAAGCAGCGTCCGGTCCTTGCGGCTCGCGGGTTCGCCCTCGCACCCGTTCGCCACGACGACTGGGGTGCGGCCGGTGCGCCGGGCAGCCTCGGTGACCGACACGAGTTTGCGGTAGGCCGGGAAGGCCGCTCCGCCGCGTCCGGTGAGGCCGGCTTCGGCGACGGCTCTGAGCAGGGCGTCCGGGTCGTCGTGCGACTCGTACGCGAGGGGGCCGTAGCGCTGTTCGTGCGTGGTCAGGTCGGCGGGGGCGCCGCCGGGGGCGAGCAGTCGCGGGGACATGTACAGGTCGGGGGAAACCGTGGTCACGGGCGGGCTCCTTCGGCGATGCGGAGCAGGGCGGCGGGGGTGCGGCGGGCGGCGCGCAGGGAGTGCGCCAGGCGGAGGCCGGCGGCGGTGGTCACGGCGGCCACACAGCAGACGGTCAGCCAGGTCATCCAGCCGGCGCCGCGGTCCGTACCGATGCCGATGCCGTGGACCAGGGCGATGGGCCAGCAGGCGTACGCCAGCCAGTGCACGGCACGCCAGACACCATGTCCCAGCCGGGCCCGCAGCAGGCTCGTCACCAGTACCGCGAGGAGCAGGTCGAGGGCGACCGTGCCGAGGCCGAGCCAGAGTGGCCGGTAGCCGGAGACGAACGGCACGAGGACGTCGAGGAGAGTGATGTTCACGTAACTGTCCACGACCGCCAGGGCGATGTGCAGGGCCAGGAAGGCGGTGGCGGACAGGGACAGGGTCCGGTGCAGGCTCAGCGTGCCGAACCGGGGCAGGCCGGGGATCCGTCCGCGCAGCCGTACGGCGATGCCGAGCAGGACGACGGCCGTGAAGAGGACGAGGCAGACCGCCCCGGTGGCGCGGCCCGCGTACCAGAGGGTGGCGGAGCTCATGCGGCGGCCTTCCGGGGAGCGGGCCAGCCGGGCGTCGTCACGACCAGACCGTTCTGTGCCACCAGCCGGGCGGGCAGCCCGAGGATTGTCAGCCAGCGTTCCGCTCCCGCGCCCTTGACCAGGGCCGCGGTGCCGGCCGCGTTGGCGTCGGCGCAGGTCGCGGCGGCGACGGACACGGTGCGCCACGGGGTGCGCACGGGCAGGCCGGTGCGCGGGTCGACGATGTGGTGCAGGTCGTAGCCGCCGCGCCGCCAGCGCCGGGCGCTGGTGCCGGAGGTGGCCAGCCCGCCACCGCTCAGACCGACCGTCTCGTACGAACCCGAGGGCGTCTCGTCGACCGCGCCCGTGACGTCCTGGACCCGGATCTGCCAGCCCCCGGCCGGTGGCTCGCCCGCCACCGCGGTGTCGCCGCCGAGGCTCACCAGCACCCCGCAGCCCGCCGCACGCGCCAGCGTCGCGGCGGCCCGGTCGGCGGCCCAGGCCTTGGCCGTGGCGCCGAGGTCGAGGCGGACGCCCTCCGGGACGGCGACCGTGCCGGTCGTACGGTCGAGCTCCACCCGGCGCCAGCCGGCGGCGCGCCGCAGCCGCAACGACACCGGGCGGTCGTCCGCCCGGACGAGGGTGAAGTCGCGGTCGTAGCCGAGGGCGTCCATCGCCGAGCCGACGGTGGGGTCCACCGCCCCGTCGGTCTTCTCGGCGGCGCGCAGGGCCACGGCCAGGGCCTCGGCGAGCAGCGGGCTGACCCGCACGGGACGGCCGGCCGCCCCCTCGAGGGCGGACAGTTCCGAGTCGGCGCGGAAGCGGCTGCACGCCGCGTCGACCTCGGCCAGGTGGCGGGCCAGCAGCAGGTCGCAGGAGTCCAGCAGGGCCGGGTCGGTGACGACCAGGCGGACACGGGTGCCCAGGGCACGCCACTCGGCCGCCGCCGTCGTACGCAGGGCCGTGGTGGTCACGACGCCCCCGAGGTGGCGTCGGTGGAGCCGTTGCCGGAGGTGAGGCCGCCGGAGGACGGCTGGAGGCCGGAGGAGGACGAGGAGTCGCTTGAGCTGCTCGTGCTCGACGACGTGTCCGTGCCACCGTTGCCGCTGCTCGCGCTGGAACTGGTGCCGCTGCTCGTCGTCGTGGTGGCGTCCGCCTGCATCGTGCCGATGAGGGCGAACACCCCCGCCGCCCCGGCCAGCGTGACGGCCGCGGCGAAGGCCGCCGTACGTCGTGCACCTCTGCGGACCGCCGCCGCGGCACCCCGCTCCTCTTCCCTGGTCGCCATGACCGTTCCCCTCCGTAGTGACGTTCTGTCACGCCCTACGGTCGGGGAACGGCCTGAGAGGAGTCTGTGAGGTGCCTTTAGGTCTCCGGAGACGTTCCTGAGGAATGTCTTTAAGCGGCCAGGCGCGCGATCGCCTCGTCCACCGTGAGCTCCTCGCGCTCACCGGTCTTCCGGTCCTTCAGCTCGAGGACGCCCTCGGCCGAGCGGCGGCCCGCGACCAGGATCTTCGGTACGCCCATCAGCTCGGAGTCGGTGAACTTCACGCCCGGGGACACCCCGGCCCGGTCGTCGACCAGGACGCGCAGCCCGGCTGCCCGCAGCTTCTCGGAGACCTCCAGCGCCAGCTCGGTCTGAAGCGCCTTGCCGGCGGCGACCACGTGCACGTCGGCCGGGGCGACCTCGGCCGGCCAGCACAGGCCCTTGTCATCGGCGGTCTGCTCGGCCAGCGCCGCGACCGCGCGGGAGACGCCGATGCCGTAGGAGCCCATGGTGACGCGGACCGGCTTGCCGTTCTGGCCGAGGACGTCGAGCTTGAGGGCGTCGGCGTACTTGCGGCCGAGCTGGAAGATGTGGCCGATCTCGATGGCCCGGTCCAGCTTGAGGCCGGTGCCGCACTTCGGGCAGGGGTCGCCCTCCTGGACGACCACCACGTCGACGTACGCGTCGGCCTCGAAGTCACGGCCCGCGACGACGTTCTTGGCGTGCGTGCCCTCCTTGTTGGCGCCGGTGATCCAGGAGGTGCCGGGGGCCACGCGCGGGTCGGCGATGTACGTGACCTTCTCCCCCAGGCCCTGCGGGCCGACGTAGCCGCGGACCAGTTCCGGGCGGCCCACGAAGTCCTCGGCCGTCACCAGCTCGACGGCGGCGGGGGCGAAGTGCGCCTCGACCTTGTCCATGTCGACCTCGCGGTCGCCCGGGACGCCCACGGCGACGATCTCGCCGTCGACCTTGACGAGGAGGTTCTTCAGCGTGGCGGAGGCCGGGACGCCGAGGTGGGCGGCGAGGGTCTCGATGGTCGGGGTGTCCGGGGTCGGGATCTCCTCGAGCGCGGCCACGCCGTCGGCGTCCACCGGCTTCAGCTCGTACGAGATCGCCTCGGTGTTGGCCGCGAAGTCGCAGTTGGGGCAGTCCGCGAAGGTGTCCTCGCCGGCGCCGGCCGGGGCGAGGAACTCCTCCGACTTGGAGCCGCCCATCGCACCGGCGGTGGCGGCGCAGATGCGGTAGTCGAGGCCGAGGCGCGCGAACACCTTCTGGTAGGCCTCGCGGTGCAGGGCGTACGACTGGGCGAGGCCCTCGTCCTCCGTGTCGAAGGAGTACGAGTCCTTCATGAGGAACTCGCGGCCGCGCAGGATGCCGGCCCGCGGGCGGGCCTCGTCACGGTACTTGTGCTGGATCTGGTACAGGATGACCGGCAGGTCCTTGTAGGAGGACGCCTGGTCCTTCACCAGCAGGGTGAAGATCTCCTCGTGGGTCGGGCCGAGCAGGTAGTCGCCGCCCTTGCGGTCCTTCAGGCGGAACAGTTCGGCGCCGTACTCGTCCCAGCGTCCCGTCGCGTCGTACGGTTCACGCGGCAGGAGGGCCGGGAGCAGCACTTCCTGCGCGCCGATCGCGTCCATCTCCTCACGGACGATCCGCTCGACGTTGGCGAGGACCTTCTTGCCTAGCGGCAGCCAGCTCCAGATGCCGGCGGCGGTGCGGCGGACGTAGCCGGCACGGACGAGGAGCTTGTGGCTGAGCACCTCGGCGTCGGCCGGGTCGTCGCGCAGCGTTTTCGCCATCAGCTGGGACATGCGCTGGACCGGTGCGTTCGCCATGGTTCTCGTACTCCTGCCGGGTAAGGGTGATGGCTAGGAGGTTAGCCGGGGGGCCGCCTTGCCCGGAAATCCTTACTTCCGGCGCAGGGGCAGCGGGGCGCCCATGACGGCGTACGGCTTGGGGGCGCTGGGGAACAGCACCTGCCGGGCCAGGTCCTGGTAGCCGAGCGAGTGGTAGAGGCCCCGGGCCGGGCTGTCGGTGTCGATCGCGGAGAGGATCGAGCGGGGTTCGGTGGCACCGTCGGTGATCGTGGTGATCAGGGAGCGGCCGATACCGAGGTTCTGGTGGCCTGGGTGGACGTGCAGCTCGGTGATCACGAAGGAGTCGTCGAGCCAGTCGCCGTGGCCGCGGGCCCGCAGATACGGTTCGACGACGGTGGACCACCAGTGGGCGCGGTCGTTGGGCATGCCGTAGACGAATCCGACGAGCCGCCCGCCGACCGTGGCGCCGAGGGCTCTCGCACCCGGGTACTGCATGTGGCGCAGGACGATCTGGCGGCGCACGGCCACCTCGTCGGGGCCCAGCCCGAAGGCGAGGGCCTGGACGGCCAAGGCCTCGTCGACATGGGCTGAGAGGTCCAGGGGGCCGATCACGACGTCCATGCGGGGAGACTACAGGGGGGTGCCGCCGCCGTGTGGCTCAGGAGGTGAGCACCGTGACCACCCGCTGGGTCATGTCCTCGTCCGTGGTGAGCGGTGTCGGTGTGTAGGAGAGCACGAAGCTCAAATGCCGGTCCCGGGTGGCGAACACGCGGGTGCGGTAGCCGTAGGTCTCGCCGGTCTTCCCCCAGAACGTCACCCCGTTCACGGTGGCCTTCTGGAGCCCCGTGCTGTACCGGGCGGGGCCGCCGTCCAGCATGCGCACGGTGTCCGGGGGCATGGTGAAGAGCTGCTCCATTGCCTGCGGGGGCAGCAACTCGCCGGAGAAGAGGGCCTGTTGGAGGCGGAACAGGTCGTCGAGGCTGGAGACCAGTTCGCCCTCGCCCCAGGAGCCGGACTGGTCGTAGACGGTGACGTCGCTCAGGGAACCGTCGGTCATCCGCAGACAGCCGTGCACGTGCGGGCCGTGCAGCCGGGGGTCGTCGCCGGGTATCAGGGTGCGTCGTAGTCCCAGCGGGCGCAGGACGCGGGAGGCGATGGCCTCGCCGTAGGGCCGTCCGGTGAGCTCCTCGACGAGCAGGGCGAGCAGGACGTAGTTGATACCGCGGTACTCCTGTGCGGTGCCCGGCCGGAACTTGAGCGGGTCGTGCGTGACCGTGTCGACCCACTTCTGCGGGGTCCACCGGTCGAACCGGTGCCTCAGCACGGCCTCCGGGGTGCTGAGGTCTGGCACTCCCCGGTGGTCGGGGAGTCCGCTGGTGTGGTTGAGCAGTTGTGCGACGGTGATCCGGGCGGAGTCGGGCGGCAGCAGCCGGGGCAGGTAGCGGCCGATCGGGGCGTCGAGTTCGAGGCGGTGCGCGGCCCACAGTTGCAGGACGACCGTCGCCACGAGCACCTTGGTGACACTGCCGGCGCGGAACCGGTCGGCCGGGCGCGGGGAGCGGCCGTCGGTCAGGTCGGCCACTCCCGCGGTGCCGTACCAGTGGTCCGACGCGCGGGAGACGCGCAGCTGGGCGGAGGTGGCCGGCGGGTGGGAGAGGTCGGAGACCGCGGCGTGCAGGGCCCGGGTGTCCAGCGCCGCCGGGTGGTCCGCGCGGTCCGTGCCGGTCGCCGCCCGGGACGCCGTGCCGCCCGCCGCGGCCAGGGCCGCGCCGGCCAGCGAGCCACCGAGTAAGGAGCGCCGGGAGATCCACTGAGAGGTCATGAGGATCATGCTGCCGTCGCCGTCCGGCCCGGCCATCCGGGATGTCCCTCAGCTGTCCCCGATACGGCCCCTTGCCTCGGCTGGGGGCCGGTCGGCTCGGATCTCCGGGGTCGCCTCAGAACAGCACGCTCATGAACGCGCCGACCTCCTGGAAGCCCACTCGCTGGTAGGTCCGCCGCGCCGGGGTGTTGAAGTCGTTGACGTACAGGCTCACCACCGGGGCCACGTCGGCCAGCGCGTACCGCAGGACCGCCGCCATGCCGGGGGCGGCCAGTCCCCTCCCCCGGTACTCGGGGGCCACCCATACGCCCTGGATCTGGCAGGCGTGGGAGGTCGCCGCGCCGATCTCCGCCTTGAAGACGACCTTGCCGTGTTCGTCGACGCGGGCGAACGAGCGGCCGGAGCCCACGAGTTCGGCGACGCGGGCCTGGTAGAGGAGGCCGCCGTCGCCGGCCATCGGGGAGACGCCGACCTCTTCAGTGAACATCGCCACGCACGCCGGCATGATCGTGTCCATCTCGTCCTTGCGGATGCGGCGGACGTAGGCGTCGGGGGCGATGTCGGCGGGCATGCGGTCGGTGACCATGAGGGGCTGACGGGTGCGGATCTCGCGTGCGGGGCCCCAGTGCGGTTCGAGCAGGCGCCACAGCGCGGCGGTGGATTCGGCGGGGCCGACGATGGAGGAGCAGCGGCGCCCGGCCCGGCGGGCGCGGTCGGCGAAGGCGCGTACGGCGCGCGGGGTGGCGCAGAGCGGGACGAGGTTGGCGCCCGCGTAGCACAGGGAGGTCAGCATGCCGTCCTCGTACCAGCCCCACATCTCGCCGCCGAGCCGCCACGGGTCGAGGCCCGCGATCTGGACGCGGGAGGTCACGAAGGCGTTGGCGACGGGCTCGCGGTCGAGGACGGCGAGCGCGGCGTCCAGGTCGCTCGGTTCGAGCACCCGAGAGGTGGTCTGGGTCAACACGTGCGGGGCCTCACCCTGAGGGTCTGCTGATCTCCGCACTGTACCTGCGGAAGCTGGGCGGTGCCGACCGGTGTTCGATTGGCGCTAGTTCGGAAGTGGCCGTCGGTTGCCGTTCCGTTCCCTGGGGGCTGCCGCCCCCAGACCCCCGCTTCGGTCCTGAACGGGCCTCGTCCTCGAACACCGGACGGGCTGGGATTTCCCGGCCGGCGCTGGAACCGGTCGGCGCTGGGAAGTCCCGTCAGCCCGCGACCAGCACCGACCGGCTCCTACAGGGACGTTCCGTCAGCCCGTCACGGACACCGAGGGCTCGCCGGAGGTCGCGCCGTCGGCCTCCATCTGCTCGGCGAGCTTCATGGCCTCCTCGATGAGGGTCTCCACGATCTTGGACTCGGGGACGGTCTTGATGACCTCGCCCTTGACGAAGATCTGGCCCTTGCCGTTGCCGGAGGCGACGCCGAGGTCGGCCTCGCGGGCCTCGCCGGGGCCGTTGACGACGCAGCCCATGACGGCGACGCGCAGCGGGACCTCCATGCCGGTCAGGCCCGCGGTGACCTCCTCGGCCAGCTTGTAGACGTCGACCTGGGCGCGGCCGCAGGACGGGCAGGAGACGATCTCCAGGCCGCGCTGCCTGAGGTTGAGGGACTCCAGGATCTGGTTGCCGACCTTGACCTCCTCCACGGGCGGCGCGGAGAGGGAGACGCGGATCGTGTCACCGATGCCCTGGGAGAGCAGGGCACCGAAGGCGACGGCCGACTTGATGGTGCCCTGGAAGGCCGGACCGGCCTCGGTGACGCCCAGGTGGAGGGGGTAGTCGCACTGCGCGGCGAGCTGCCGGTAGGCCTCGATCATGACGACCGGGTCGTTGTGCTTGACGGAGATCTTGATGTCCCGGAAGTCGTGCTCCTCGAAGAGGGACGCCTCCCACAGCGCCGACTCCACCAGCGCCTCCGGGGTTGCCTTGCCGTACTTCTGGAGCAGCCGCCGGTCGAGGGAGCCGGCGTTGACGCCGATGCGGATCGGCGTCCCGTGGTCCTTGGCCGCCTTCGCGATCTCCCTGACCTTGTCGTCGAACTGCTTGATGTTGCCGGGGTTCACCCGGACCGCCGCACAGCCCGCCTCGATCGCCGCGAACACGTACTTCGGCTGGAAGTGGATGTCGGCGATGACCGGGATCTGGGACTTGCGGGCGATCGTCGCGAGCGCGTCCGCGTCGTCCTGCGTCGGGCAGGCGACCCGCACGATCTGGCAGCCGGACGCGGTCAGTTCCGCGATCTGCTGGAGCGTGGCCCCGACATCGGACGTACGGGTCGTCGTCATCGACTGCACCGACACCGGCGCGTCCCCGCCGACCGCCACGGATCCGACCTGGATCTGCCGGCTCTTCCGGCGCTCGGCGAGCTTGGTCGGAACGGACGGCATGCCGAGAGAAATCGCAGTCATCTGCTGTGCAACCCCAAGTCGTGGATCAAGATCCGGTCCCGTCAGGCATCGGGCTCCAGGCTTCGAGATTACGGCACGGCCCGACGCCGGAGCACATCACACCCGTAAACCCACCCAATGGGAGGCGGCCCGGAACAGGGTGTCCCGGGCCGCCTCGAAACGCTGCGTGGCTAGGAGATTTTCACCGGGTTAACCACGTCCGCGATCAGCACGAGGATGGTGAAGCAGACGAAGATCCCGGCCACCACATAGGCCACAGGCATCAGCTTCGCCACGTCGAACGGACCCGGGTCCGGCCGGCGCAGCACCCTGGCCAGGTTCCGGCGCAGCGACTCCCACAGGGCGCCCGCGATGTGCCCGCCGTCGAGCGGGAGCAGCGGGAGCATGTTGAACAGGAAGAGGGAGAGGTTGAAGCCGGCGACCAGCATGACGAACATCGCCAGCTGCTGGGTGGGCGGAATGTCGAGGGTGAAGATCTCACCGCCGACCCGGGCCGCGCCGACCACTCCCATCGGGGAGTCGGGCTGGCGGGGGGCGTCGTTGAAGGCGGCGTTCCAGAGGGCGGGGATCTTGCCGGGGAGGGCCGCGATGGAGTCGACGGCCTCGCCGAGGCGGTCACCCATCCAGGTCACCGACTCGCCGAAGTCCTGGCGCACGACGCCGTTGGCGGCGCTGAAGCCGAGGAAACCGGCCGAGGTGTAACCGTTGACGATCTGCCCGTGGGAGTCCTTCTTCGCCACCTGGTTCTCGACGAGCGTCGCCCGCAGGGTCAGCTCGTGGCCCTTGCGTTCGACGACGATGGGGACCGTCTTGTCGGGATTGGCACGGATCAGGTCGGAGAGCTTGTTCCAGTTGTCCGTCTTGATGCCGTCGAACGAGACGATCTTGTCGCCCGCCTTGAGGCCCGCGGCGGCGGCCGGGGAGACGGGGTCGGACTTCTTGCAGGTGTCGCGGTTCTGGGTCTGGGAGATCACGCACTTGGAGACCGAGCTGACGGTGGTCGTCTGCTGGGTGATGCCGAAGCCCATCAGCACGGTGAGGAACAGCACCACCGCGAGGATCAGGTTCATGAAGGGACCCGCGAACATCACGATGACCCGCTTCCACGGGGCGCGCGTGTAGAACATGCGGGTCTCGTCGCCGGGCTGGAGCTCCTCGAAGGCGGCCGAGCGGGCGTCCTCGATCATGCCGCGCCACGGCGAGGTGGAGCGTGCGGTGATCCGGCCGTCGTCGCCGGGCGGGAACATGCCGATCATGCGGATGTAGCCACCCATCGGGATCGCCTTGATCCCGTACTCCGTCTCGCCCTTCTTGCGCGACCATACGGTCGGGCCGAAGCCGACCATGTACTGCGGCACGCGGATGCCGAAGAGCTTGGCGGTGGAGAGGTGCCCCAGCTCGTGCCAGGCGATGGACACCAGCAGTCCGAACGCGAAGACGCCTATGCCGAGGATGAACATCAGGGTCGTCATGCACGCGCCTCCGCGGTCGCCGTCTGCGCTGTCAGTTCCCGGGCCCGGGCCCGTGCCCAGGTCTCCGCCTCGAGGACGTCCGACACGGTGAGTGAGGTTCCCGTCCCGGGGGTGCCGTGTTCCTCCACCACCCGGGTGACGGTCTCCATGATCCCGTTGAACGGCAGCGCGCCGGTGCGGAACGCCTCCACGCACTCCTCGTTGGCCGCATTGAACACCGCGGGGGCCGTGCCCGCGAGCTCACCCACGTGGCGCGCCAGGTTGACCGAGGGGAACGCGTCGTTGTCGAGCGGGAAGAACTCCCAGGTGGAGGCCTTGCTCCAGTCGAAGGCGGGCGCCGCGTCGGGGACGCGTTCGGGCCAGCCGAGACCGATGGCGATCGGCCCTCTCATGTCGGGGGGCGTCGCCTGGGCCAGTGTCGATCCGTCCGTGAACTCAACCATCGAGTGGACATACGACTGGGGATGCACGACCACCTCAATGCGGTCGAAGGGAATGTCGTAGAGCAGGTGCGCCTCGATGACCTCCAGGCCCTTGTTGACGAGGGTCGCGGAGTTGATCGTGATCACCGGGCCCATGGCCCAGGTGGGGTGCGCGAGCGCGTCCTCGACCGTGACATCGGCCAGCTGCTCCTTCGTACGGCCGCGGAACGGGCCGCCGGAGGCGGTGACGACCAGCTTGCGCACATCGGCCCGCGACCCGGCCGCGAGCGCCTGGAAGAGCGCGGCGTGCTCGGAGTCCACCGGGATGATCTGGCCGGGCTTGGCGAGCGCCTTGACCAGGGGGCCGCCGACGATGAGCGACTCCTTGTTGGCGAGCGCGAGGGTGCGGCCGGCCTCCAGGGCGGCGAGGGTGGGCGCGAGGCCGATGGAGCCGGTGATGCCGTTGAGCACGGTGTGGCAGTCGGAGGCGGCGACCTGGGTGGCGGCCTCCGGCCCGGCGAGGATCTCGGGGAGCGGCTCACCGGTGCCGTACCGGGCGCCGAGCGCCTCGCGCAGCGCCGGTACGACGTCCTCGCGGGCGACCGCGACGGTCCGCGCCCGCAGCCGGTGGGCCTGCTCGGCGAGGAGGGTCACCCGGCCGCCGTTCGCGGACAGGGCGGTCACCCGGAAGCGGTCGGGGTTGCGCAGCACGAGGTCGATGGCCTGGGTGCCGATGGACCCGGTGGAGCCGAGGATCACCACGTCCTTGGGACCGTCCCCCGCGAGAGGGTCGTAGACGAGGTGCGGGTCGGCGAGGGGCGCCGGACTGGCGGGACTGTCGGTCATCCCCCCATTGTTGCCGCATTCGGCGACCGGAAGGACAGCGCGTCCCTCGGGCGGGTCCCTTACCTGGATCATCCACCTGTTGTCCCTACTCGGACAACCGCGCGGACCAGGTCCTGTTTCCGGTCGGCGCGGTGTCCGGGCGACGGGTACCGCTGAGCTAGCGGACCGGTCGGTGCACGTTCTCCCGTCGGCTGGGGCCCGGCGTCGCTTCGGCGATCCACGGGCCGTCGCCCGACGGGTCGACGATGCCCTGCTCCAGCCACTCGTAGGCGCCGCCGAGGACGCCCTGGACCACCTTGCGGTCGAGGTCGTCGGTGTTGTTCCAGAGCCGGTCGAAGAGTTCCTCGACCCGGATGCGGGCCTGGCGGCAGAAGGCGTCGGCGAGCTGGTAGGCCTCGCGGCCGTGGTCGCCCTGACTGCGCAGCAGCTCGGCCCGGACGCAGGCCGCGCTCATCGCGAACAGTTCGGCACCGATGTCCACGATCCGGCCCAGGAAGCCCTGCTTGGTCTCCATCCGGCCCTGCCAGCGGGACATGGCGTAGAAGGTGGAGCGGGCGAGCTTGCGGGCGTGCCGCTCGACGTAGCGCAGGTGACCGGAGAGGTCCACGCCGTGCTTGAACTGGCTGTACGACGAGGGCAGCTGCCCCGGGCCCGCCACCAGTTTCGGCAGCCACTTGGCGTAGAACACGCCGGCGTTCGCGCCTGCCTTCGCCTTGTCCGGCAGGGTCTTGTCGGGGTCGATGAGGTCTCCGGCGACCGAGAGGTGGGCGTCGACGGCCTCGCGTGCGATCAGCAGGTGCATGATCTCGGTCGAGCCCTCGAAGATCCGGTTGATGCGCAGGTCGCGCAGGATCTGTTCGGCGGGTACGGCGCGCTCGCCGCGGGCCGCGAGGGAGGCGGCCGTCTCGAAGCCGCGCCCGCCGCGGATCTGGACCAGTTCGTCGGCCATCAGCCAGGCCATCTCGGAGCCGTACAGCTTGGCGAGGGCGGCCTCGATGCGGATGTCGTTGCGGTCCTCGTCGGCCATCTGGCTGGACAGGTCGAGTACGGCCTCCAGTGCGAAGGTGGTCGCCGCGATGAAGCTGATCTTGGAGCCGACCGCCTCGTGCAGCGCGACGGGCTTGCCCCACTGCTCGCGGGCCGCCGACCACTCGCGGGCGATCTTCAGGCACCACTTGCCCGCACCGGCGCACATCGCGGGCAGCGACAGGCGGCCGGTGTTCAGGGTGGTCAGGGCGATCTTCAGGCCCGCGCCCTCGGGGCCGATGCGGTTCGCGGCGGGGACGCGCACCTGGTGGAAGCGGGTGACGCCGTTCTCGAGACCGCGCAGGCCCATGAAGGCGTTGCGGTTCTCGACCGTCACGCCCTCCGAGGCGGCCTCGACGACGAACGCGGTGATCCCGCCCTTGTGTCCCTCGGACTTCGGCACGCGCGCCATGACCACGAGCAGGTCGGCGATCACGCCGTTGGTCGTCCAGAGTTTCACCCCGTCGATGACGTAGTCGTCGCCGTCGGGCACGGCCGTGGTGGCCAGCCGGGCGGGGTCCGAGCCGACGTCCGGCTCGGTGAGGAGGAAGGCGGAGATGTCGGTGCGGGCGCAGCGGGGCAGGAAGGTGTCCTTCTGCTCCTGGGTGCCGAACAGCTTCAGCGGCTGCGGTACGCCGATCGACTGGTGGGCCGACAGCAGGGCGCCGACCGCGGGGTTCGCGGAGCCGGCCAGGGCGAGGGCCTTGTTGTAGTAGACCTGGGTCAGGCCCAGGCCGCCGTACTTGGTGTCGATCTTCATGCCGAACGCGCCGAGTTCTTTGAGCCCGTCGATGACCTCGTCCGGGATCTGCGCGTCGCGCTCGATCCGGGCGCCGTCGATCTTCGTCTCGCAGAAGTCGCGCAGCTTGGCGAGGAACTCCTCGCCGCGCTGGGCGTCCTCGTCCGCGGGGAGCGGGTGCGGGTGGATGAGGTCGAGCCGGAAGCGGCCGAGGAACAGTTCCTTGGCGAAGCTTGGCTTGCGCCAGTCCTGTTCCCGGGCGGCCTCCGCCACCTGGCGGGCCTCGCGTTCGGTGACGGTGGGTTTCTTGGTGGTGGGGGCGGACATGAGGCTCACCTCGCCGCGAAGAGGGATGATTGCGGACCGTTCGTTACCGACCAGTGCTACTGGATCGTTGGTACCCGAAACGGGGCGCCCCCACCAGTCCTGCCGCGTCCGTTCGGCCCAAACCCGTACCCCGTCGCTCCGCGATTTGCGAGGGTTGTCGGCGCCGGGTGTCCCGACGGACGGTTTTCTCGCCCCCGCCGCCCCTACCCTTCCCATCCCAGGGGCTCCGCCCCTTCAACCCCACCGGGGGCCACGGCCCCCAGGACCCCCGCGGGCCTACGCCCCTGCACCCCACCGAGCGCTGCCACGCCGTGGCCCTCCGCGGGACCCCACCCCCGAACCCACCGGGCGTTGCACCCCCAACCCCCGCCGGGCCCCGCCCCCGCACCCCACCGAGGGCTGCCACACCGTAGACGTTCGCGGGACCCCGCCCCCGAACCCACCGGAAGCTGCACCCCCAACCCCCGCCGGGCCCCGCCCCCGCACCCCACCGAGAGCCACCACCCACCGAACCCCCGCGGGCCTCCGCCCCTGCACCCCACCGAGCGCTGCCACGCCGCGGCCCTCCGAGGGACCCCGCCCCCGAACCCACCGGAAGCTGCACCCCCAACCCCCGCCGGGCCCCGCCCCCGCACCCCACCGAGGGCTGCCGCACCCCGGACGTCCACGGGGTTACGTCCCGAACCTCGCGCGGGCTGCGCCCCCACCCCCCACAGGGCTACGCTCCGCGCCCCACTGGGGGCACCGCCCACCTGACCCCCGGCGGGACTCCGCCCCCCGCACCCCCACGGGCCTCCGCACCCCGCGGGGCTGCGTCCACGGCGTCGCTTCGGCCTGGGCGGTCTCGTGCTCAAGTGCCGGACGGCTGGAGCGGGACGCCGCGCCCGCCCGGCCAGGGGCAGGTCAGCCGATGTCGATCGAGTAGGACTTGGTGTCCAGTCGGCCAGAGCCCTTGAAGACCTCGGTGCCGGACTCGATGCCGGAGACGTACTTGTCGTTGGTGAGGAGCTTGCGGCGGACCAGAGCCTGGGTGAAGTCGTCCAGATTCAGCGTGGCGGTGGTGGTGTTGGTCCGGCGGACGAAGGAGTAGACGTTCCAGCCGATGTTGCCCTTGTAGATGTCCCACATGGCGCCGTCGAGGCTGACGCTGCCGTACTTGGTGCCCAGCGGACCCGCGCCGCCCTGGTGGTTGAGCCAGATCATGATCTCGTCGGTGGGCTGGTCCTGCCAGTCCGCGGTGTTCTTGGCGTGCAGCCACAGGTCGTAGGCGACGTTCAGGGTGCCCGGGTCGGAGCTGAGCGAGAAGTTCCACTTGGCGGTGACCTTCTTGCGGTCGCCGACCCGGATCGGCAGCCCGGTGGTCGCCTTGCCGACCTTCCAGCCCCAGTGCCAGCCGAGGACGGTACTGGCGTACGACTTGACGTCCGAGTCGGTGCCCTTGCTGTTGTTCGCCCAGCTGAAGTTCGTGCCCCAGGAGATGGTGGAGCCCGAGGCCGAGTCGTCCCAGACGCACTGGGTGCCGGTGCCCTTGTCCTGACCCCAGAGGTTGTTGTTCACGTAGTACTTGCCGAGCGCGATCGTGTCGAAGGCCGTGCACTTCCTGCTCGACTCGCCGGCCTGCGCGACGGTGACGCCCGCGGCGGCCGCCAGGGCGATCGAGGCGGCGAGAAGCGTCTTCGCCTTCTTCGACAGGCGCGGTCTGCGGTGTTGCATCAGGGGTCCTTCCGGGGGACGGTTCGTGTACCGCCTCCCTGTGGTCGCGGCCCGGCCGAAAGGTTGCCGTACTCCCGCGGGCGGTTCCGCCGAGACCCTCCCACGAAATAGGTGTCGAAGCGCTTCGACAACCTATGGACACCCACCCCTGCTGGGGCTACTGTCGAGACACCCTCACTCGCCCTTGTCAGCAACGCGCACTGTCGAAGCGCTTCACAAAGCTTGGAGAGCTGGATGGTCACCCTCGCCGAGGTCGCCCAGCACGCCGGAGTCTCGGCGAGCACGGTGAGCTATGTCCTCAGCGGCAAGCGGTCCATCTCCACCACCACCCGGCAGCGGGTCGAGCAGAGCATCCGGGAGCTCGGGTACCACCCGAACGCGGGCGCCCGCGCCCTGGCCAGCAGCAGGTCGAACATCATCGCGCTGATGGTCCCGCTGCGCACCGACATGTACGTGCCGGTGATGATGGAGATCGCCATCGCGGTGGCCACCACCGCGCGTGCGCACGGCTACGACGTATTGCTGCTCACCGGCGAGGAAGGCCCCGACGCGGTGCGCCGGGTCACCGGCAGCGGACTGGCCGACGCGATGATCCTGATGGACGTCGAGCTGGAGGACGAGCGGCTGCCGCTGCTGCGCCAGACCGACCAGCCCTCCGTCCTCATCGGTCTGCCGGCCGACACCACCGGCCTGACCTGCGTCGACCTGGACTTCGCGGCGACCGGCGCGCTGTGCGTGGAGCACCTGGCGAAGCTGGGCCACCGTGACATCGCTGTCATCGGCGAGGCCCCGGCGGTCTACGAGCGGCACACCGGCTTCGCCGAACGCACCCTCGACGGCCTGCGCACCCGCGCGCGGGAGCTGGGCCTGAGGGTGCTGCACCGCCCGTGCGAGGGCGGGTACGACGCGATGGCCGTCACGCTCGCCCGGATCCTCGACGAACGCCCCACCACCACCGGGTTCGTGGTGCAGAACGAGTCCGCCGTCGAGCCGCTGCTCGCCCTGCTGCGCCAGCAGGGCCGGGCGGTGCCCGAGGACATGTCGGTGGTCGCGATCTGCCCGGAGCAGGTCGCCGTCCAGGCCTCCGTGCGGCTGACGTCGGTCGCCATCCCCGCGCAGGAGATGGGCCGGCACGCCGTGGAGCACCTGGTGGCCAAGCTGGACGGGCGTGGGGCGGACGAAGTCGTGCTCATCGCGCCGAAGTTGACGGTACGGGCGAGCACGGGGCCGGCGCCGGCCTGACACCCGCCCACACCGTCCATCCGCCCCTGCCGGGACATCCCACTCCCGTGCTCCCCCCAGGAGCACGCCACTTGAACCCTCCCCCGCCGGAGCAGGGGGATCCCTGACTCACGCCGCTCGGTCGCTCAACGAACGCTCGAGTCTTACGCGATCAGCGCCAGCCGGGTTGGAACCAGCCCGGCTGCCCCGAAAGACAAGGAGGTTGCGCGTGCTTGGTTCTCGCTACGCACGTTGCGTAGCTCATCCGCTCGCCTGGGTGACGGTCCGCCACATCGTCGGAGGTTGCCAGTGAATCGGCCTGCCGAACACCAGTCGGCGGAGCAACGGCCCAAGGTCAGCCTCGCGCAGTCCTCCCCCACCGTCGGCACGTTCCGCGAGCGGGACGGCGCGCTGGAGTGGAGCGGTCGCCAGGAGACGGTACGCATCGAGCCATGGGGCCCGGACGCGGTCCGGGTGCGCGCCCGGCTCGGCGGTCCCGTGCTCGACGCCCTGCCGGGCGCCCTGCTCGAGACCCCGCCCGCCACCGAGAGCACCGTCAAGATCGGGGACGGCGAGGCACGGCTGACGGTCGGCGCGCTGACGGTGGAGGTCGACGCCGGGGGCCTGGTCCGCTTCCTGCGCACGGACGACCTGTCCGAGCTGCTGGCCGAGGCGCGCGCCCACTTCTGGTGGCCGGGCTCCCGGCTGTACACGGCCGTCGGCAACGGCCACCACCGCCTGGAGCAGCGTTTCGCCGCCTACGAGGGTGAGAAGCTGTACGGCCTGGGCCAGCACCAGCACGGCCGCCTCGACCAGAAGGGCCTGGTCCTGGACCTGGTGCAGCGCAACGCCGAGGTCGGCATCCCGGTGCTCGCGTCCAGCCGCGGCTACACCCTGTTGTGGAACAACCCGGCGATCGGCCGCGTGGAACTGGCGCACAACGGCACCCGCTGGGTGGCGGACTCCGCCCGCCAGATCGACTACTGGATCACCGCGGGCACCCCGGCCGACGGCCAGCGCCGTTACAGCGCGGTGACCGGCCGCACCCCGATGCTCCCGGAGTGGGCGGCGGGCTTCTGGCAGTGCAAGCTGCGCTACCGCACCCAGGACGAACTCCTCGCCGTGGCACGTGAGTACAAGCGCCGGGGCCTGCCCCTTGCCGCGATCGTCTGCGACTTCTTCCACTGGACCCACCTGGGCGACTGGAAGTTCGACCCCAAGGAGTGGCCGGACCCCGCGGCGATGGTCCGCGAACTGGAGGAGATGGGCGTCAAGCTGGTGGTGTCCGTGTGGCCGTCGGTGTCCCCGCTGTCGGAGAACCACCCGGTGATGGAGCAGCGCGGCTATTTCATCGGCACGCAGTACGGTCCGACGGCGCACGCCGACTGGCCGGACAAGGAGGTCGCCTCCACGGTGCAGGTGGCCTTCTACGACGCCACCAACCCCGAGGCCCGGGAGTTCGTGTGGTCCCGTGTGAAGGAGAACTACCTGGATCCGTACGGCATCACGGCCTTCTGGCTGGACGCCTGCGAGCCCGAGCTGAAGCCGGGCTTCTCGGAGAACCTGCGCTACTGGGCGGGCCCGGGTCTGGAGGTCGGCAACAGCTACCCCGCCGAGAACTCCCGCACGTTCCACGAGGGCCTGCTGGCGGCCGGCGAGGGCGAGGTGATCACCCTCAACCGTTCGGCCTGGGCGGGCAGTCAGCGCTACGGCGCCGCACTGTGGTCCGGTGACATCGGCACCGACTTCGCGACCCTGCGCCGCCAGATCGCTGCCGGCCTGAACACCGCGCTGTCCGGGATCCCCTGGTGGAACACCGACATCGGCGGCTTCCACGGCGGCGACCCGGACGATCCGGCGTACCGCGAGGTCATGGTCCGCTGGTTCCAGTTCGGCACGCTCTCCCCGCTGATGCGCCTGCACGGCTTCCGCGACCCGGGCATGCCGCTGGGGCCGGAGATGACCGGCGGCCCCAACGAGGTCTGGTCGTACGGCGCGGAGGCCGGCGCGATCCTCGAGCGGTACCTGCGGCTGCGCGAGCGCCTCAGGCCGTACGTCCTGCACGTCATGCGGGAGGCGCACGAGGAGGGGCTGCCGGTGATGCGGCCGCTGTTCCTGGAGTTCCCCGACGACCAGGCGGCCTGGTCGGTCGACGACGCCTACCTGTTCGGGCGGGACCTGCTGGTCGCCCCGGTGCTGACGGCGGGGGCCACCGCCCGTACGACGTATCTCCCGGCGGGCTCCCGCTGGACGGACGCGTGGACGGGTGAGACGTACGAGGGCGGTACGACCGTGACGGTCGACGCCCCCCTGGACCGCATCCCGCTGTTCCTGCGGGACGGGGCACGGCTGCCGGTAGCGGAGTAGCCGTCCCGGATGCGGAGGTGCGGCCGGTCCCGTAGGGGAGGGACCGGCCGCACCGGCATGTGCTGGAGTGGGTCAGCTGCTGCTGACGGTCTCGCTGTTGGTGGTGAAGTCCAGGCCGCCGGACGAGGACGTGATCTCGAAGCCGAACTGCACGTCACCGATGGTCACGTTGCCGAACCACCCCTTGGTGTCCTTGATCCACTTCAGGATCGGCAGGACGTTGACCGTGCCGGAGGTGGAGTTCGAGGTGCGGACGAACGAGAAGACGTCGTTGGAGCCGTTGTTGCCCTTGTAGACGGTCCAGGTGTGGCCGCCGAGCGTCAGGTTGCCCTGCGAGGTGCCGAGGGGGCCCACGGCTCCGGTCTTGTTGACCCAGAGCATGATCTCGTACTTGTAGCCGGTGTCCCAGATGTCGTACGACGTGTTGTACGCGCCGGACGACGGGACCGTGACGTTGTAGCTGCTGGTGAGCGAGGACAGCGAGGTGATCGACTTGTTGACCACCTTCTTGGCGTTCGGGTAGGACTTGATGCCGCCGGTGCCCGGGTGGTCGGCCCAGACGCCCCAGTTGGTGCCGGAGTTCGCCCAGACGCACTGGCTGCCGGCGCCGGAGCCCCAGATGTTGTTGTAGAGCGTGTAGCCGTTCAGCGTGGTGTTGCCCCACTGGTCGCAGGAGCTCCAGACGGCGGCCGAGGCGGGCGCGGAGGCGAGGCCGACGGTGGCGCCGAGGGCGAGGGCGGGGGCCAGCAGGGCCTTGGTGAGCCTCTCCAATGTGCGTGCAGACATGACACTCCTGTCCGATGTGGGGGATTTGCTTCGTTGGCCTGTGCTACCTTCTGTTCATCCCGCAAGGGGCCGGTTCGGGCTGGACCGCGGCCTTTGAGCCGGAAGCCCCTTGGGGCGGAGTCACGGTGTCCCTTCCATGGCTTGAGGGGAATCACGGGGAGTCACCACGTCCCGCAACGTAAGGACGTGGTCTTCTCCGGCGACGAGGTCGAGCGGCCGCGCGCCGGAGGAAGTCCTGAGTTCGATGCGGTGACTCCGGGTGGGGCGCAGTACCGCGGTGGCCGCCTCCCAGCTCCAGGTGAGGTCCAGCTCCGCCCCGAACCGGGTGAGTACGCCCCGGATCCGGCCCTCCGGGTATGAGGCCGGGAGCGCGGGCAGCAGGACGAGGCGGTCGGGGGTGGAGTGCACCAGCATCTCGATCAGCACGGCGGGCAGGGCGTGGGCGGCGTCCGCGTTGTAGACGTCGCGGCCCGGGTAGTGGGCGCTCATCAGGGAGGCGTGGAAGAAGTCGCCGTCCAGCACGTTCGCGAGCGCCCGGGCGACCCGGTCGCCGTCGCGGAGCCGGGCCGCGATCAGGGCGTGGTGGAGGTGGCCGTGGGCGGAGTCGTTCTCGGCGCCGCGCAGTTCGAGGGCGCGGTGGGCCGCGGCGGCCAGCTGGGGAGTGTCGTAGGGGTTGATCTCGTCGAGGGGCCAGACGCCGTAGAGGTGGCTGAGGTGGCGGTGGTCGTAGGTGTCGTCCAGGCCCGGCCAGGCCCATTCGGCGAGGGCGCCGTCGGTGTTGATCCGGTGGGGTGGGAGCCGGTCGGCGAGGGCGCGCCAGCGGTCGGCGTCGGGGGTGTCCGGGTGGTGGCCGGCCGCCGTCCGCAGGGCGTGGCGGGCCGCCGAGAGGTCCATGGCCGCGTTGATCGCGCCCCAACTCGCGTTGGCGGGACGGTTCTCGGGTGAGTAGGAGGGGACGACGACCAGGTGGCCGTCGTCGGCGGTGCGGGTGAGGAAGTCCTCGTAGAAACGGGCGGTCTCGGCGAGGACGGCGGCGGTGCGCGGGTCGCGTTCGCCGCGGGTCTCGTCGTGGTCGACGAGCGGCTTGAGCAGCCAGTCGGCGCCGGCGGTCCACAGGTGCAGCGGGTATTCGCGGCTGAAGTGGTACGTCAGCCCGGACTCGCCGTCGGTGTGCGCGGGGGCGACGGCGCCCCGGGCGCCGAAGACGGCCCTGGCGTTCTCGCGCCAGTCGGGAAGCTGCCGTTGGACGAGGCCGGCGAGCGCCTCGGTGACCTCCGGGAGGGCGGCGGCCGGCGCGGAGGCGGTCTGGAGGTTCAGGTTGGCGTCGTTGGTGAACGCCCCGGACCAGGCGGTGTTCCAGTCGCCGGTCCACAGGCCGGTGAGGCGGGGCGGGTTGAGGCCGGCCGAGGACAGCAGGTGGTAGCGGCCGGCCGCGAAGAGCCGCTCCAGGAGGGCGGCGCTGTGCGGGTGCTTCAGCAGCTCCGAGCCGGGCAGCGCGCGTTCCGCCGGGTCTGCGGCGAGGTCCAGGGTGACGCGGTCGTAGGCGGTGCGGTGCAGCGAGACATGCCGGGTGAGGAGGGTCTCGTACGACTGCTCGCCCCACGCCTCCCGCAGCTCCCGGGCCTCGGCCACCGCGTCCAGCTCTCCCGTGTGGCGGCGGACCCGGGTGAGGAGCAGCACCGACTCGGCGCCCGTGACGCGCACGCCGGGCGGGGCGAGGCTCGTCGTGCCGCCCGTGACCACGATGAGGGTCAGCCCGGTGTAGGCGCGGTCGCTGTCCGGGTAGCGGGCGCGCAGGGTGAGCAGGGCGCCGTCGGGGGTGAGGAGCGCGCCGTCGCCGACGCCCAGCCCGGCGGGCGCGTTCGGCAGCCGGGGGTCCAGGCTGATGTCGAGGGCGAGGGCGGGCGCCGTGACGGAGTGGACGATCAGGTCGTCGGCGCGGGAGACGAAGACGCGGCTGTCGAAGTCCGCGCACTCGGCGATCGTCTCGCCTGTGGTGAAGTCCACGGAGCGGCGGTAGCCGTGACAGGCGCCGGACGGCCTCCGCAGCCGTATCTGGAAGGCCGGGTGGAAGGGCTGCACCCATTGCAGCGGACGGCCGTCGGTGAAGGTCTCGGCGGCGGTGAGCCGGCCGGCGAGCAAACGGTCCTGGAGGGCGGGCAGTTCGGCGGCCAGCCGGGGCGGGCGGGCGTCTGCGCCGCCGTTGGGGCGGACCAGGGTGTGATGGGTGACGACGACCCGGTCGTCGTTCGGGTCACCGAACACAAGGGCGCCGTGGTGACCGTTGCCGCTCAGGAAGCCGTCCTCCCAGTGGGTGGCCGGGAGGGGTTCCCAGGTTCCGTGCGCGAGTTCCTGCCTCAAGGTGCCAGCACCGCCGTTCCGTAGCGTCCGAGCGCGATCCGATCAGTGACGGTAGCCCCCGTGAGCAGGTCGTGACAGGTGCCGGGCACCTCGACGGTGACCGGCTCGCGCCCGTGGTTGAGCAGGAACAGCGACTCGCCGCGCCGGACGGCCTCGACCCCCGCGGGCAGGCCGTCGAGCACCGGACGGGCGCCCGCCTCGCCGGCGATCCGGGTGAGCAGACCGCGCAGCGCCTCCGGCTCCGGCAGCGTGGAGACGTACCAGGCGCGGCCCCGGCGCAGTACGGCGGGCAGTGCGTCGAGTTCGCCGCCCCGGTAGGGGATCGTCTCGGCGACGGTGCCGGCGGCCTCGATCTCCTCCGACCACAGCGTGCCCCGGAAGCCGTCGCACTCGACGCTCTCCCCCGCGTCCAGCGGCCACCACTCGTGCAGCGTGCGGATGCCGAACAGCTCGCGCAGCCGGGCGTCCATGCCGCCGGGGCGCACCCGGTCGTCCTCGTCGGCGACGCCGGTGAGGAAGCCGCAGACGAGGGTGCCGCCGTCGTGGACATACGCGAGGAGGTTGGCGACGGCGGCGTCCGTGAGGAGGTACAGCTGCGGCACGACGACGCACTTGTACGCGGACAGGTCGTGCTCGGGGTGGGCGAAGTCGGTGGTGAGGTGGGACTCCCACAGGGCGCGGTGCCAGGCGTGCAGGACGGCCGGGTGGTCGGCCTCGGTGGAGAGGCGGCCGTCCTGGGCGCCGGCCCACCAGGCGTGCCAGTCGTGCAGGATCACGATGTCCGCGGTGACGTGGTGGCCGGTGACCCGCGGGGCGATCTTCGCCAGTTCGGCGCCGAGCCGTTTGACCTCCTGGAAGGTGCGGCCGTGCTCGCCCGCGTGGCCGATCATCCCGGAGTGGAACTTCTCCGCGCCCTGCCGGGACTGCCGCCACTGGAAGTAGCAGACGGCGTCCGCGCCCCGGGCGACGGCCTGAAGGGACCACAGGCGGTTGAGGCCCTTGGGCTTGGGGTGGTTCACCCCGCGCCAGTTGACCGGCCCCGCCGCCTGCTCCATCAGCATCCACGGGCCGCCCGCCTGGGAGCGGGTCAGGTCCTGGACCAGCGCTCCGTGCTGGGCGCCCAGGGGGTCGCGCGGGTCGGGGTAGAGGTCGACGGAGACGACGTCCTCCTCCTCGGCCCAGCGCCACGCGTCCTGGCCGAAGAAGAGCGGCATGAAGTTGGTGGTGACCGGGATGTGCGGGGTGTGCCGGCGGACGATGTCGCGCTCGGCGACGTAGCACTCCAGGAGCTTGTCGGAGGTGAAGCGGCGGAAGTCCAGCACCTGGGTGGGGTTGTTCAGGTAGTGGGCGTGACGCGGGGGCAGGATGCCGTCCCAGGTGTCGTAGCCCTGGCTCCAGAAGGCGGTGCCCCAGGCCGTGTTGAGGGCGTCGAGGGTGCCGTACTTCCCGCGCAGCCAGCGACGGAAGGCGGCGGCGGCCTCGTCGCCGTAGTCGTAGGTGCAGTACTCGTTGTTGATGTGCCACATGGTGAGGGCCGGGTGGGTGCCGTAGCGGGCGGCGAGGGCCTCGGTGATGGCGGCGGCGTAGTGTCGGTAGGTGGCGCTGGAGTGCGAGAAGTGCTGTCGGCCGCCCCACCACTCCACGCGGCCGTCGGCGTCGCGGGGCAGGGTGTCCGGGTGCAGGCGGCCCAGCCACGGGGGCGGCGAGGAGGTGGGGGTGGCGAGGACGACTCCGATGCCGTGCTCGTGCATGAGGTCCATGAGCCGGTCCAGCCAGCCGAACTCCCGTGCGCCGGGCTCCGGTTCCAGCTTCGCCCAGGAGAAGACGCCGAGGGTGACGGAGTTGACGCCGGCCTCCTTCATCAGCCGGACGTCCTCGTACCAGGTCTCCTCGGGCCACTGCTCGGGGTTGTAGTCGCCGCCGAAGAGGATGCGGCCGCGGGTCGCGTGCGCGAGCTTCGGCATCAGACCGGCTCCCCGTACTGGATGCCGCGGCCGTTGGTGGCGAGGTAGACGCGGCCGTGGATGCGCGGGTCGCCGGTGACAATCCGGCCGGTCCAGCCCCACTGGTGGGCGTCGTCGTTGATCCGCACCCAGGTCTTCGCCTCGTCGTCGGAGCGGTACACGGCGGTGATCGCCTCGGTGGAGCCTACGAGGTAGAGCGCGGGATACTCCGCGCCGTCGGCCGCCTTGCCGAAGCCGAGGGTGTACGAGGCCCGGCAGCTGCCGGCCTTGGCGAAGGAGGAACCCCCGTCGGTGGACCGGTAGAGGCCGTTCCACTTGACGCTCAGCCACAGGTCACCGGACCTGCCCGGCGCCGCGACCAGCTGGAACTGGCTGTCCCCGGAGGGCAGCCCGGTCGCACGGGCGGTGAAGGAACGGCCACTGTCAGTGCTGGCGTATACGGTTCCTGTGTCGGTGTCGTACGCGTAGAAGAGCGTCGGGTCGGCCGGGTCGGCGACCGGCGTGGCGCCCTTCGGGAAGGAGGAGACCTCGGACCAGGTGGCGCCGTTGTCCGCCGAGCGGTGCGCCGCGTACTTCGTGCCGTCCCCGTGCACGAAGGACCACAGCAGCACGCTGCCGTCGGCGTTGGCGGCGATCGGTCCCGGTGCGTCGTGGGCGATGGAGGGCTGGGCCTTGAACGGCGCCCAGGTCCGTCCGCCGTCGTTCGAACAGGCACCGTTGCCGTTGTCGCCCCAGCCGGCCCGGACGACGTACGACGGCCTGCGCGTGGCCTGCGCGAGTCCCGTCGCCGACCCGAACACGGGATTCGTGGCCATGCCGCGCGACGGCGACGCGGTGAGCCGCTCGTGGTACATGACGCCGATGTCCCCGGACCCGCTGATCAGGTGCGCCTCTCCGACCGGGGGCGAGATCAGCTGGGTCACGGACGTCTCCTCCAGGCCACGGATCTGCGGGGCCCAGTGCTTCAGGTCCCGGGTGCCGTAGAGGGTGGCGCCGGTGCCGTAAAGGACATGCTGGGAGTCGTACGGGTCGACGGCGACGGCCTGGATCCACCAGCCGAACTTCGGCTGGTCCCCGCCCCACTTCAGGAAGGGAGTCTCGGACACGTCGAAGACAGCGGAGTCCTTCAGGGACGTCCAGGTACGGCCGCCGTCGGTGGTCCGGAACAGGGTGTCCACGGCCGCCCAGCGGTTGTTGGTGGAGACGACGACGGTGCCGGGGCGGCGGGCGTCGACGGCGGCCCCGCCGTAGCCGAAGGTGTCCGTGCCCCCAGGCTTCACCGGGGTGACCTCGGTCCATGCCCCGGTGACGGTGGCGAGCCTGTGCACACTGCCGTCGGACTGCCCGTTGGGCCCGGGCGCGTCGGCGTACGTCACGTACAGCTCTCGGCTGAGCCGGTCGTAGGCGGCCCGGACCGGCACCTTGGCGGCGGTGCCGGCGGGCTGCCCGGGGACGGCCTCCCAGCTGGTGCCGTCCGTCGTGCGGTACAGGTTGGCGGAGGTGCCGTCGCTGTCACCCCAGCCCGCGTACACCGCGCGTCCGGCGGCGACGAGGAAGGTGACGCCCTGCCCGGAGGAGCTGGGGTCCGCCGGGAAGTCGCTCACGGCTGCCCAAGTGGCCCCTCGGTCGGCGGACTTGAGCAGTCCGTCGTGCCGGGTGCCCAGCCAGAGGGTGTCGCTGTCGCGCGGGTCGACCAGAAGCCGCTCCCCGGTCCCCCGCCCGTCCTCGTTGCCGCCCAGCTTCACACTCAGGTCGCTGCGCTTCCAGGTGGCTCCCCTGTCCTCGGAGCGCAGGACGGCGCCGTTGCCGGCCCAGGACTGGGCGTAGGTGCCGAGGGCCAGGTACAGCCGGTCCGGGTGCGCCGGGTCGATCGCCAGGGCCTCCACACCCAGGAGGTTCCAGTCGTCCCAGCCGAGCTGGTCCGTCAGCGGGATCCAGCGGGCCGCACGGCCGTCCCAGCGGTAGGCGCCGCCGATGTCGGTACGGGCGTAGGCGAGGCCGCGTACGGCCGGGTGGAACAGGACACCGGTGACGAATCCGGTGCCGCCGATCACCGCGTTGCGCCAGCGGTACGCGGGCGGTGTGGCTTCGGCGGCGTGGGCGTTGCCCGGAAGCGCGGGGACCGTCGCCAGGGCGGCCGCGGCCGCCGTTCCGGCGAGGACGGCTCGACGGCTCAGGGGGGAGGCGTGCATGGGGTACCTCGCAGAGGGGGTTGGTTTCCTGGTCGGGGAGGGGCGGCTGTTCGACGGGCGGTCACTGCAACCCCCTCAGGGGCGCGGGGAACTGCGCGACCAGCCACGACGGAGTCGCGGACAACACACGGCGCGAACCCCTACGGCGAGGAACCCCGCTCGGGCTTCAGCCCTTGACGGCTCCGGTCAGCATGCCCTTCTTGAAGTGCTTCTGGACGAAGGGCGAAAGGACCGCGACCGGCAGCAGTGCCATCACCATGACCGCCATCTGCACGGCCAGCCCGGACAGCTCACCCGTCTTGATGGCCTGGCCGAGACCCACCGGAGCCTCCTGTTTCTGCACCAGCTGGATCATGACGTTCTGCAACGGCATCTTGTCCTGGTCGTTGAGGTACAGGGACGCGTTGAACCAGGCGCTCCAGTACCCGACGGCGTAGAACAGGGTGATCACGGCGATGACGGCCCGGGACAGCGGCATGACGATCTGCCAGAGGATGCGGAAGTCCCCCGCGCCGTCGATGCGGGCGCTGTCGATGAGTTCCTGGGAGATGCCCATGAAGAAGCCGCGCAGGACCAGGATGTTGAAGACGCTGATCGCGCTGGGCAGGATCAGCGCGAGATAGCTGTCGGTCAGGCCCAGCGACTGCACCAGCAGGTACGTGGGGATCAGACCGGCGCTGAAGAACATCGTGGCCAGCAGCAACATCAGGATCCAGCGGTGGCCCAGGGAGCCGACGCGGGAGAGGCCGTAGGCGCACAGCACGGACACCGTCATCGAGAACAGCGTGCCGACGAGGGTGATCAGGATGCTGATGACCGCGGCCCGGGTGACCTGGCCGCCGCTGAGGAGCTCCTTGTAGGCGACGAAGGTGATGCCCTTGGGCACCATCACCAGTCCACCGGCCTCGTCGATGGTCTTGCGCGAGGACAGGCTGGTGACGATGACGATCCACAGCGGGAAGAGGATGCCGAGGCAGGCGAGGGTGAGGACGAGTCCCTTGCCGGCCAGGCCGGCCTTGCTGGGCTCCTCCTCCCAGACGGGCCGTGGCGGTGCCTCCCACCAGCGCGGCTCGCCCGCCGGCTGGTCGATGACGGCCTTGTCGACGATGGCGGTCACTTCTTGTACACCCCCTGCTCGCCCATGAGATGGGCCACCTTGTTCGCGGCGAGGACCAGGCCGAGGCTGATCACGCCCTTGATCAGACCGGCTGCTGCCGCGTAGCCGAAGTCCTGGTTGCGGACGCCGTTCCACCACACGAAGGTGTCGAGCACCTCCGCCGCTCCGGGGCCGACTGCGTCGCGTTGCAGCAGGATCTGTTCGAAGCCGACGGTGAGGGCGTCACCGACGCGCAGCACCAGCAGCAGGGCGATCACCGGGCGCAGCGCGGGCAGGGTGACGTGCCACATGCGGCGCCAGCGCCCGGCGCCGTCCATCGCGGCGGCCTCGTACAGGTCCGGGCTGACCGACGCCAGCGCGGCGAGGAAGACGATGATCCCCCAGCCGGCGTCCTTCCACACGCTCTGCGCGGTGACCAGGAACTTGAAGGTGGACGGGTCGGTCATGATGTCGAGGCCGTCGTACCCGTGCTGCCGCAGCAGCTGGGAGAAGATGCCCGCGCCGCCGAGCAGTTGCTGGAAGACGGCGATGACCAGCACCCACGAGAAGAAGTGCGGCAGGTAGAGGATCGCCTGCGAGATCGCCCGTACCCGGGGCCGGACCACGCTGTTGATGAGCAGCGCGAGCAGGATGGGGATCGGGAAGAACAGCACCAGTTGGAGGGAGAAGAGCACCAGTGTGTTCTGGACGGCGTTCCAGAACGCGGAGTCCTGGAAGATCCGCTGGAAGTTCTCGAAGCCCACCCAGGGGCTGTGCAGCATGGAGACGACGCCGTTGTCGCTGATGTACGGGTCGTAGTCCTGGAAGGCGACGATGTTGCCGAGGATCGGCACATAGTTGAAGAGCAGGACCAGCAGGACGGCCGGCAGCGTCATCAGGAGCAGTACGCGGTCGCGTCTGAACCTCAGCCGCGGACTCAGCTTCCCGGAGGGTCGTTGCTCCCGGGAGCCGGTGGCGCCGCCGGACGCCACCGGAGTCTTCCCCGTCGTGTCGGCCTCGGCCCTGCTCCGAGGCACCGTGCTGTGGGACACGGCCCGATCTCCTTGCCTCAGTGCCCGGTCAGCTCGCCGCCGTGCCGTTGTCGTCGAGCAGCTTCTTGTACCAGTCGCGCAACTTGTCGCCGCCCTTGCTCTTCCAGTCGGAGACGGCCTGCTGCATGTCGCTGATCTTCTTGCGGCCTCGGGTGATGTCGTCCTCGAGCTGCTCGAAGTCGTTGCCGAGGTTGGTGTAGCGGGAGGGCTCGGTGATCATCTGGCCGTAGAAGCTCGACTTCTTGGTGAAGGCGCCCATCCGCTGCTGCCACTCGACCTGGGCCTTGGCGACGTCGGGGAAGTCGGGGTGGGCGATGGTGGCGGCGGGGCTCGCGACCATGACGTAGGCGTTGAGGACCTCGTTGTTGCCCTGGGTGGTCTTGGTGGGCACGCCGTTCTTGACGGTGTAGTGGGTGCCCTCGACGCCGTAGTTGGTCGCCATGTACTCCTTGGTGCCGTACGGCGCGGCGGTGACGTTGGCGACGGCCAGCACGTCACGGATCACGGATGCGGAGGCCTTCTTGTTGATGAAGGCGAAGATGCCGGCCGGCTGTTCGGCCCAGAGGGTGGGGTTCCCGCCGTCGTGGCCGAAGACGTCCATGCCCCAGATCTTGAAGTCCGGGTTCTGGGTGGCCTGTTCGGCGGTGCGGCTCCACCACTGGCTGATGTTGTTGGCGTAGATCAGGAACTCGCCCGCCGCGAACTTGGGGCCGGGGTCGGGTGCCGTCTTGCCCAGCTTGCCGTCGGGATGCACGACCCCGGCGGCGAAGAGCTTGCGGGTCCACTCCAGCGCCTCGAGGTACTCGTCGGTCTCGATGCGGTTGACCAGCTTGCCGTCGACGAGGTTCCAGCCGAGCGGCTTCTCACTGCCCGAGAGCACGCCGAAGGCCTGGAAGGCCGTCCACTTCATGTCCATGCACGCCCAGCGCTTGGCCTTGGCGTTGGTGATCTCCTTGGCCAGGGACAGGAACTCGTCCGCCGACCGCGGGATGTCGTACCCCTCCTTGTCGAAGATGTCCTTGCGGTAGAGGGGCACGATGCCGGTGACGTACGGGGAGGGCTGCGGCAGGCCGCGCAGCTTGCCGCCGAAGATGCAGCGCTGCCAGGCGTCCGTCGGGATGGCCGCGAGGTTCGGGTACTCCTTGACCTTGTCCCCGGAGAGGTAGGGGCCGAGGTCGGCGAACTTGTTGATGATGGCGGTGGGTATCTTGCCGCCCATGTTCCAGCTGGGAACGACCACGACGTCCGGCAGGTCGCTGGAGGCGAGGACCGCGCCGAGCTTCTGGTCGTAGGTGTTGCCGTCCTGGTTCTGCCAGACGACGTCCACGCCGATCAGATCGTTCATGGCCTTGTAGTAGGCGTTGTTCTGCTTGGGCGGGGAGCCCCAGAACGGCGACATGATGGTGACCTTGCCGTCCTTGCCGAGCTTCTTCGGCACCGAGGACTTCAGCGTGGCGAGGTCGAGCTTGCCGGTGAAGCCGATCGCCGAGCCGTTCTTGGCGGGGATGTCCGGTGTCACCACGTTGCTGGCCACGTAGCTCGGGAGCAGCTTCTTGGCGCCCTTGCCCGCGCTGGTGCCGCCGCCCGACCCGCTGTCCGACCCCCCGCAGGCGGTCAGCAGCGGCATCCCTCCCGCCACCGCTGCGGCGGCGACCGCCGTGGAGGCGAGGAAGCTTCTCCGGCTGGGAGCGGAGGCGGCGGTGGCGGCGTTCGGCGTCATTGCGTCAACCCTTCATGGCACACCAGGACACCCGGCGGGAGGCCGTCGGCTGCGGTGTCTCGAGTGGAACTGGCTGAGCTGAAGCGGTTCACAGCTGCTCTGGCGAGTCGTCGAAGCGCTTCGATGTTGCTGCGAGGTTAAGTGAACACCTGGGGGCGCACAAGGGTCGATTCCAAGATTCCTCCGAGGTGCCCGCGTCTCCGCACGGCCTCATATGCGGCTTGAAATGTCGGTGAGAAGTCCGAGTTGTTGCGCCGGGGAGTCTTGACACCCACCCGGTTGTCGAATGAGCATCGAAGCGCTTCGAAAGCGCCTCGCCGCTCCGTCCCAAGGGGAACCCGCCCGTGACCGAACACACGCCCCCCACGCCGCCTTTCCGCGATCCGCAACTGCCGTTCGCGAAGCGCATCGACGACCTGTTGGCGCGGCTCACGCTGGACGAGAAGGTCGCCTTCCTGCACCAGTTCGCGCCCGCCGTGGAACGGCTCGGCGTCGCCGCGTTCCGCACCGGCCAGGAGGCGCTGCACGGGGTGGCGTGGATGGGCCCGGCGACGGTGTTCCCGCAGGCGGTGGGTCTCGGCGCGACCTGGAACCCGGATCTGGTCCGCCGGGTCGGCGAGGCGGTGTCCAAGGAGGTGCGGGCGATGCGCGCCCTCGACGACCGCGTCGGCCTCAACGTCTGGTCCCCGACCGTCAATCTGCTCCGGCATCCGCTGTGGGGCCGCAACGAGGAGGGCTACTCGGAGGACCCGAAGCTGACCTCCGCGATCGCCACGGCGTACACGCACGGTCTGCGCGGAGATCATCCGACCTACTGGCGCACCGCGCCGGTCCTCAAGCACTGGCTCGCCCACAACAACGAGACCGACCGGGCCACCTCGTCGGCCTCCGTCCGCCCGCGCGTGCTGCGCGAGTACGACCTGCGGGCCTTCGAGGAGACGGTCAGGGCGGGCGCGGTGGCCGGGGTGATGCCTGCCTACAACCTGGTCAACGGGCGTCCCAACCACCTCTCCCCGCAGCTGCGCGAGCATCTGCGCACCTGGACCGACGAGGACCTCCTGGTCTGCTCGGACGCGGGCGCGCCCTCGAACCTGGTCGACGCCGAGCACTACTTCGACACCCACGAGGAGGCCACCGCGGCCGCCCTGCTGGCCGGCGTCGACAGCTTCACCGACCACGGCACGGACGGCTCGCGGATCGTCGCGCGGGTACGCGGGGCCCTCGGCCGGGGCCTGCTGACGGAGTCCGACATCGACACCGCCGTCCGCCGTCAGCTGTCGGTCCGCTTCCGGCTCGGCGAGTTCGACCCGCACTACGACCCCCATCTGGGCACCGGCGAGTTCGACACCCCGGGACACCGCGCACTCGCCCAGGAGGCGGCCGAGCAGGCGGTGGTACTGCTCAAGAACGACGACGGCCTGCTGCCCCTCGCCCCGGACACCCGCGTCGCCGTGGTCGGTCTGCTCGCCGACGAGTGCAAGCTGGACTGGTACAGCGGCACGCTCCTGCACCGGTCCACTCCTCTGGAGGGCCTGTACGAGCGGTTCTGCGCGGAGCGGGTGGAGTTCGCGGAGGGCGTGGACCGGGTCCTGCTCAAGACCTCCGCCGGTACGTTCCTGCACGTACCGCCCGCCCCCGAGGCCCCCGACGAGGTGCGCGGCGCCGAGGGCGCCCTGGACCCGGCCCTGCTCGCCGGCCGCACCGACCTGCCCCCGCTCACCACCGACACCACCGGCACCGAGTTCGCGCTCGTCGACTGGGGCGAGGGCGTGCTGACGCTGCGCGCGCCCGACGGCCGCTATCTGTCGGTCGCCGAGGACGGTCATGTCCGCGCCTCCGCCGACCAGCCGGGCGGCTGGATCGTGCAGGAGACGTTCCGCCTGGAACGGCACGGCGACGGTCACCTCCTCAGGCACCTCGGTACGGGTCGCCATGTCTCGGTCTCCGCGGACGGAGTAAAGGTTGCCGACGAGAATCCGGAGATCCTGGAGCTCATCGTCACCGAACGGGCCGAGGACGCAGTGACGCGGGTCACGGCGCGGGCCGACGTGGTCGTGGTGGTGGCGGGCAACGACCCGCACATCAACGGCCGCGAGACCGAGGACCGCACGACCCTGGACCTGCCCGCCCACCAGGAGCGGCTGCTGCGCGCGGCGCGGGCCGCGAACCCGAACACGGTGCTGGTGCTGGTCTCGGCGTACCCGTACGCGGTGGACGTCGCGCGGCTGCCCGCCGTGCTGTGGACCGCGCACGGCGGGCAGGCGGCGGGCACCGCCCTGGCCCGTGTCCTGGCCGGTGACGTCTCCCCCGCGGGCCGTCTCCCGCAGACCTGGTACGCGGCCGACGCCGACCTGCCCGACCTGCTCGACTACGACGTCATCGGCTCCCGCCAGACGTACCTGTACTTCGAGGGAACGCCACTCTTCCCCTTCGGCCACGGCCTGTCGTACGCGTCCTTCGCCTATGCCGACCTGGCGGTCCGGGTGGCGGACGACGCGGTGCACGTGTCGTTCACGGTCACGAACGCCGGTGACGTCCCTGCGGACGAGGTCGCCCAGCTCTACACCCGCGCGGTGGACCCGTCGGCCGTCCGCCCGCGCCGTGAGCTGGCCGCCCACCGTCGGGTCGCCCTGGCCCCGGGCGAGCGGGCGGAGCTGAGCTTCGAGGTGCCCCTCGCCGCCTTCGAGTTCTGGGACGTGGCGCAGGGCCGCCGGCGCCGGGAGCAGGGCCCGTACGACCTCCTCGTCGGCGCCTCCAGCGCGGACGTCCGGCTGCGCACGTCCGTCCTCCTCGACGGCGAGCCCGCCGCCCCGCGTGCGGTGCTCCGGCGCGGCCTGGAGGCGGCCGACTTCGACGAGCAGTCCGGCGTCGCTCTGGTGGACCGTACGAAGGTGTCGGGTGACGCGGTGACGCCGGCGGACGGGGGCACCGGCGAGCTGATCTACCGCGACTGCGACTTCGGCGAGGGTGTGACGGAGGTGACCGTCCAGGTGGCGGGTGAGGGCGTGGTCGAGCTGTCGCTGGACGGCGGCCCGGCGCTGGCGGCCCTGACCCTCGAGGAACCCACGTCCGGCCCGTACGACTACATCTCGCTCGGCGCCGGGATCGTCGCCGAGGGCGTGCGGGACGTGCACCTCGGACTGCGCGGCCCGGTGCGGCTCGCGCACGTCGGCTTCTCCGGTTGAGGGTCCGGACGAAGCCGGCACAGAGAAGGGGCCCGGCACCGGAAGTCATCGGTGCCGGGCCCCTTCGGGGAGCGTACGGGGGCTAGAGGGCGAGGCCGGTGAGGACCAGCACCCGCTCGTAGGTGTAGTCGTCCATCGCGAACTTCACGCCCTCGCGGCCCACGCCGGACTGCTTGGCGCCGCCGTACGGCATCTGGTCGGCGCGGTAGGACGGGACGTCGCCGACGACCACGCCGCCGACCTCGAGGGCGCGGTGGGCGCGGAAGGCGGTCTGGAGGTCGTGCGTGAACACGCCCGCCTGGAGGCCGTACTTGGAGTCGTTGGCGGCGGCGAAGGCCTCGGCCTCGCCGTCCACCTTCTGCACGGTGAGGACGGGCCCGAAGACCTCCTCGCAGGAGATGGTCACGTCCGCCGGTACGTCGGTGAGCACGGTCGGCGCGTAGGAGGCGCCGTCGCGGTCACCACCGGTGAGGAGGGTGGCCCCGGCCTCGACCGCCTCCTTCACCCACGACTCCACGCGCTTGGCGGCGTCCTCGCTGACCAGCGGGCCGACGTCGGTCTTGTCGTCGGAGGGGTCGCCGGTGACCTGGGCCTCGACGGCGGCGACGATGCGCGGCAGCAGGCGGTCGTGGACGGAGGCGTCGACGATCACGCGCTGCACCGAGATGCAGGACTGGCCGCCCTGGTAGTTGGAGAAGGTGGCGATGCGGGTGGCGGCCCAGTCGAGGTCCGCGTCGGAGGCGTAGTCGCCGAGGACGACCGCGGCGCCGTTGCCGCCCAGCTCCAGGGTGCAGTGCTTGCGCGGCACCGAGTCCATGATCGCGTAGCCGACCTTCTCGGAACCGGTGAAGGAGATCACCGGCAGCCGCTCGTCCTGGACGAGGGCGGGCATGCGGTCGTTGGAGACCGGGAGGATGCTCCAGGAACCGGCCGGCAGGTCGGTCTCGGCGAGCAGGTCGCCGATGATCAGGCCGGAGAGCGGGGTGGCGGGCGCCGGCTTGAGGATGATCGGGGCGCCGGCGGCGATGGCCGGGGCGACCTTGTGGGCGCACAGGTTCAGCGGGAAGTTGAACGGCGCGATGCCGAGGACGACGCCCTTCGGGAAGCGGCGGGTGAGCGCGAGGCGGCCCTGGCCGCCGGCGTCGGTGTCGAGGCGCTGGGCCTCGCCGCTGTTGAAGCGGCGGGCTTCCTCGGCGGCGAACCGGAAGACGGAGACCGCCCGGCCGACCTCGCCCCGAGCCCACTTGATGGGCTTGCCGTTCTCGGCGGAGATCAGCTGGGCGATCTCCTCGGTGCGCTCGGCGAGGCGCTTGCTGACGTGGTCGAGGGCGGCGGCGCGGACGTGGGCCGGGGTGGCGGCGAAGTCCTCGCGGACGGCGTGGGCGGCGGCGACGGCCTCTTCGACCTGGGCGTCGGTCGGCACGCTGACCTTGGCGACCAGTCGGCCGTCCCAGGGGGAGGTGACGTCGAAGGTGTCCTCGCCGGTGACCTGGCGGCCGGCGAGCCAGAAGGCGTGGGTGGAAGTCATGTGCGTTCTCCGGCCCTTCCGTGTTCGGGGTGTCTCTCTGGTTGTCCAGGTCCACGGTAGGGCGGGGGCGGCGGGAGAGCGCTTGTCCGAGCTGTAGTGGTGGGGGTTGGCTGTGCGCCGGTTTGGAGGGGTGGGGCTGAGCCGGCGGTTTCCTCGCCCCCGCCGCCCCTACCCTTCCCGTCCCCAGGGGCTCCGCCCCTTCGACCCCGCCGGGGCTCCGCCCCCGAACCCCGTCGGCCTGAACGGCCTCGGCATCGAACGCCGGGCAGGCTGCGAGGGTGGGGCCGCGCCACCCGGTCGGCCCGCACGGGTGGTGGGTGGGCACAGGCCCGTGGGGTCTGGGGGCGGAGCCCCTCCCGTGGCGCTAATCGGGCGACGTGGCCTTCAGGGCGAGCCACAGCTCCATGCGGACGTCCGGGTCGTCCAGGGAGCGGCCGAGGATTTCCTCGACGCGGCGCATCCGGTAGCGGAGCGTGTGGCGGTGGACGCCGAGGTCGGCCGCCGCCGCGTCCCACTGGCCGTGCCGGGAGAGCCAGGCGCGGAGGGAGGCGACCAGGTCGCCCCGGCCCGTCGCGTCGTGTTCGTGCAGCGCGCGCAGCAACCCGTCCGCGAATGCCTTCACCGCGTCGTCGGCCAGCAGCGGCAGCACCGAGCCGGCCGCCAGCTGTTCGTGCTCGACCAGTACCCGGCCCCGCCGGCGGGCGACGGACAGTGCCTGCTCGGCCTGCTTGTAGGCGGCCGCGGCGGCGATCGGCCCGGCGGGGGCGGACAGCCCCACCACCGGCTCGCCCTCGTCGGCGCCGCCCTGCTCCGGCCCGTTCCGCGCCGTCTCCAGCGCGGCCGCGTACTCCGCGCAGGCGGCCACCGCGGCACCGCCGTCCGCGGCGAGCACCACCAGCCGCTCCCCCTCCGGCACGATGAGCACGGCCTCCCCGGCGCGGGCGGCGGCGGACTCCACCGTCTCGGCCAGTCCGTCCAGCGGGTCCCGGCCCGTGTCCGCGGCGGCGAGGGCGGTGGCGACGATCATCCGGAAGGGCGCGTCGAGGAGCCCGCCGTAGAGGTCGCCGGCGACGGCCCGGGCGTGGTCCGGCTCTCCGGCGAGCAGCATGCGCAGCACGGCCGCGCCGACCCGCTGCTCGGCCGCGTGCAGCGAGCGGGAACGTTCGGTGGTGAGGGTGAGCAGGGCGATCGCGGAGTGGACGGCGTACCGCTCGGCCGTGCCGAGGGCGGCGGCCGTGCCCACGGCGAGCGCCGCGCGCGGTCGCCGCCCGGTGCCGAGGGTGTGCAGCTCGACCCGGTCGTCGTGGTCCGGGAGACCGACCACCGACGAGGCGGGCGCGGGCCGGTCCCGCAGCCGCTCCACGTCCGCGGTGAGCCGGGTGGCCCGCCGCCCGGCCCACTCCGGCGCGGTGGCGACGACGGCGCCCGAGGCGTCGTACAGCGCGGCCCAGCCGTCGACCTGCGTGGCGAGCGCGCCGAGCAGCCCTTCGGGGCCGGCGTTGAGTGCTTGCCTCGTGAGCTCCCGCTGGGCGGCGAAACCGGCGGTCACCGCCCGGTACTGGTCGGCGGCGATGGCGGCGGACACCGCCTTGCTGATCGCGAGGAACGGGGTGCGGCGGGGCACCTCCAGCAGCGGCAGCCCTTCCTGCTCGGCGGCGTCGACGAGGGCCTTGGGGATCTCGTCGTAGTTGACCCCGACGGCGAAGCCGAGCCCGACGACGCCCGCGCCGACCAGCCGCTTCACATACCGCCGCATCGTTTCCGGGTCCTCGGCGTCCAGCTTGAGGGCGGTGATCAGCAGGAGCTCGCCGCCCTCCATGTAGGGCACGGGGTCGGCGAGCTCGCTGACGTGGGCCCAGCGGACGGGCACGTCGAGGCGGTCCTCGCCCGCGCGCACGGTGAGTTTGAGCGCGGAGTGGTGGACGAGCGAGGCGAGCGTCGGGGGCATGGGGCCTTCAGGTCTGGGGAGATCGGGTGATCGTTGTGATCTTTTGGCCGTGGCGTATGAACGGCCTATGCCGATTCTGCCTCACCGTACGGTCACCCGCTGACCTTATGTACGTACCTCTGTACGGACGTCAACCACGCAGATCGACCAGCAGCGGCGGGGCGTGCTCGCCCTTCACGTCGGTCAGCGACAGCACCGCGTGGCCCGGGGGCACCTCGTGGGCCAGCTGGGAGGCCGACCAGCGCTCCCGCTCCACCTGCTTCACGGTCACGGCGTCCGTGGTCACGGCCTTTCCGGTGACGAGCTTGCGCAGCGCGTGCAGAGCCCGGGTCATCGGCTGGTCGGCGAAGACGGTGTGCTTGGCGACCTCCTTGGTCTCCACCCACTCGGTCCCCCAGGCGTGCGCGAACCGGCTGCCGTCCCAGGTGGTCACGCCGGAGAAGGCCATGCGGCAGCCGACGGCACCCAGCAGCGGGCCGTGCAGCGCCTCGGGCACGTCGGCGATCGTGCGCAGGGCCAGGACGACTCCGGCGTTCAGGGAGCGCAGGCGCTGTATGCGGCGCACCGACTCGCCGGTGACCGTCCCGGTGGCGTCGTCCAGGACGAGACAGGCGAAGTGGGCCGGCCGGCTCTCCCGTACGACGGTGCTGAACTGGGCGAGAACGAGCCGGGTGATCAGGCGGGCGGCCTCCTCGTGCCCGCGCTCGGGCAGGTCGATGCGGACGCGCAGCGGATGGTGGGCCACCGCGCGCAGGGAGAAGGGACGGATCTGGTCTCCGGCGCCGAAGAACCCGGCGAAGACGGGCCGGTCCAGAGTTGCGAGCCGGTCGGCGAGGACCGGGCCGGCGTCGGCCGCGCCGCCGGCCTGCCGCATCCGGGCGTCGAGTTCGCGGCGCATCACGGCGTGCCCGTCGCCCATGAGCGCGTCGCGCAGGGACGACAGTGCCGCCTGGTCACCCTCCAGCAGGTCGCGCAGGACCGGCAGCGGCGGGAAGTGCCCGTGCACGGCGCGGTAGGGGCCGAGCAGCTGGGCCAGCGCGGTGGCGGCGCTCTGGCTGCTGACGGTGTCGAGGTCCCCCACCAGTGCCTCGGCGAGGAATGCGGCGGCTTCGTCCGGGTCGTCGGCCTCCGCGTACGGGTCGAGGTCGTGGACGGAGGCGGGGTCGCCGATCCGGACGACGACGTCGAAGGCCGAGTCCGAGCCGATCGGGGAGCCCGTGGCGGAGACCACGACCATCGCGCACCGGCCGGTGAGCGCCTGGAGCGCCAGCGCCTCGGTCACCGGCTCGATCACATGCCGGGTCTTGCCCGCCCCCGGCGGCCCCACCAGCAGGAGGGAGGTACCGAGAACGTCCGGGCCGACGGCCGCGCCCGCTCCGTGGTAGGCGCGTGGCGTCCGCTCCCCGGGCGCCCATCGCCCGATGCGCACCTGGCCCTCGAGCAGGTCGTGCCGTGCGGTGCGGCCGGGCAGGTCGCGGGCCCCGGACGGGTGCGTCCAGGCCGCGGCGCCCTGTCGCAGCACGGTGTCCGTGAAGTGCGCGAGGCGCGCCCCGCTCCGGGACTCGGCCCAGACGCGTTCGATACGGGCGCAGTCCACGTCGTTCATCCGGCCGGCGGCCGCGTCGGCGGTCAGGACATCGGCCGCCTGGTGCTGTCCGGCGTGGCGCAGCTCGGGCCACTGCGACCGCGGCAGGTCCGGGGCCGGTGGGGCTGCCGGGTCCGCCGTGGCCCGGCGGCGCTCCGCGAGCTCCTTCGCGTACGCCCACCAGCCGCCGACACGGGCGAAGGGCCACAGGACCAGCAGGGTGATGAGCGCGTACAGCCCGTCGGTCAGGAGCTGCGAGGTGAACACCTCGTAGCCGCCCGCGATCAGGACGATGAGGGAGAACATCGGGTCGACGACCGGCAGGGCATCCCAGCCGGCGCCGAAGGCGCCGGGGAAGACCAGGCTCAGCGCGCCGAGCGCGCCGAGGGCGGCGAGCAGGGCCCGCGCGGGTTGCGGACGGCGGCCGACGACGTGCCGTACGACCTCGGGCCAACCGCCCAGCCGGCCGACCGCGTAGACGAGTACGGCGAAGAAGACGCCGTCGTAGACCACGACGGCCTCGTGGCCCTGCATCCCCTTGGGGGAGGTGGTGCCGCCCCACCACCAGTCGTCCGGAGTGAACAGCCGGAGCACGGCCCACTGGTAGGGGATGCCGCCGTGGCGCCACAGCGACCACACGAGCAGGGCGACGACCAGCGGGATCAGCAGGCCGACGACCGTGATCGGCGGAAGCCGGTCCGGTGACTGCGCACCTTTCGGGGGGCGGAAGCCGTACCGCCAGATGCCGAGTCCGGCGGCCGGGCGCGGCTCGTCGAGCCAGGCGGCGACGGCCGAAGGTTGCGGCGCCGGCTGCTCGAAGCCGTGCGGGCCCGTCACCTGCGGGGGCCGTGCGGGCCGCGGCGGCACCGCGGGGACGTCTTGCGGTCCCGCCGGACGCGGCACAGGATTCGCATGCGTACCCCGCGCGTCCTGCGTCCCGTCGCTGTCCATCTCCCCTGCCCCCTGAGCAGCCGTTCCGTCCACCGTCAGCGAGTCAATCTAACGCCCCGGCCTGGTGAGTTCACCGCTTACGCGGCCGAGAGAGGGCCAAGATGAGAGGTGGACGCCCATGGGCGCCTCGCGGGCGGGCCGGACCGCCATGTCCACCACGGACAACATCAATCCCTGACAACGCCCACATGGAGCATGCCCACCCCCGTCTCACCGACCTAGCCTGCGAGAAGAGAAGGCAAGAGTCGTCAAGGCCGTAGAACCACCAGGAGCCCCCCATGAGCGCACTTCCGCAGGAGCGCCGCGTCGTCACCGCCATCCCCGGTCCGAAGTCGCAGGAGCTTCAGGCCCGCCGTACCGCCGTCGTCGCGCAGGGCGTGGGCTCCGTGCTGCCCGTGTTCACCGCGCGCGCGGGTGGCGGGATCATCGAGGACGTCGACGGCAACCGTCTGATCGACTTCGGTTCCGGCATCGCGGTGACGAGCGTCGGCGCGTCCGCCGAGGCCGTCGTACGCCGGGCCTCCGCCCAGCTCGCCGACTTCACCCACACCTGTTTCATGGTCACCCCGTACGAGGGCTACGTCGAGGTCGCCGAGGCCCTCGCCGAGCTCACCCCGGGTGACCACGCCAAGAAGTCCGCCCTGTTCAACTCCGGCGCCGAGGCCGTCGAGAACGCCGTCAAGATCGCCCGTGTGTACACCAAGCGTCAGGCGGTCGTCGTGTTCGACCACGGCTACCACGGCCGTACCAACCTGACGATGGCGCTGACGGCGAAGAACATGCCGTACAAGCACGGCTTCGGCCCCTTCGCGCCCGAGGTCTACCGGGTGCCGGTCGCCTACGCCTACCGCTGGCCGACCGGCCCGGAGAACGCCGGTCCCGAGGCCGCCGCGCAGGCCATCGACCAGATCAGCAAGCAGGTCGGCTCGGACAACGTGGCCGCGATCATCATCGAGCCGGTGCTCGGCGAGGGCGGCTTCATCGAGCCGGCGAAGGGCTTCCTGCCCGCGATCCGCAAGTTCGCCTCGGACAACGGCATCGTGTTCGTCGCCGACGAGATCCAGTCCGGTTTCTGCCGCACCGGCCAGTGGTTCGCCTGTGAGGACGAGGGCATCGTCCCCGACCTGATCACCACCGCCAAGGGCATCGCGGGCGGCCTCCCGCTCGCCGCCGTCACCGGCCGCGCCGAGATCATGGACGCCGCGCACGCGGGTGGCCTGGGCGGCACCTACGGCGGCAACCCGGTCGCCTGCGCCGGTGCGCTCGGCGCCATCGAGACGATGAAGGAGCTCGACCTCAACGCCAGGGCGAAGAACATCGAGGCGATCATGAAGGGCCGCCTGACCGCCATGGCCGACAAGTTCGACGTCATCGGCGACGTCCGCGGCCGCGGCGCCATGATCGCGATCGAGCTGGTCAAGGACCGCGCCACCAAGGAGCCGAACCCGGAGGCGACCGCCGCGCTCGCCAAGGCCTGCCACCAGGAGGGCCTGCTGGTCCTGACCTGTGGCACCTATGGCAACGTGCTCCGCTTCCTGCCCCCGCTGGTCATCGGCGAGGACCTCCTGAACGAGGGCCTCGACATCATCGAGCAGGCCATCGCGCGGATCTGAGCCACTGGTCCGCACCTGTGACGGACAGTGAATCCACAGCTACGGCAGGCCGTGTGAAGAACGTGTGCGAGGTGGATGACGGGACGCGATTGCACCTGTCCTGGCGCCACCCGCTGCCGTAGGTTCTAACCAGATGAGAGATACACCCCGCCCACAGGGGACTGTGGGCGACATCAGGCCGGGGCCTCCCCAGCTTCGACCTGGTCGTGCCCTCGCGCACACAACCGGGGCCTCTGGTTCCGGATCTCCTCACCGATCGGACAGTCGCCCGCCCCAAACCCCCCGGGGCGCGCGGCGTTCCGGTCCGGACGGCCGCCCCGGAACTACCCCCCCTGTTCCGGGGCGGCCGACCTCCTTCTCGCCTGTGGCCGCGGCCGACGCACCGGGCAGGCTCCCGTAGGATCATCGGTTAGCCCATCATGCGGTGGTCACATGGTCCGCCGGTGCTGGCAGGCTGTCCCCCATGCCCCTCCTGTTCGGCATTCCCGTCGTGTTCTTCGCGCTCATCACCTGGCAGGTGCTGGTCGACGGTCCGCTGATCGGGATGGACGAACGCCTGAGTGCGGCGCTCGTCCACCCGGACCGGTTCTCCGCGTTCCTGGCCGACCTGGGCAACGTCCAGGTCGCCGTACCCGTGCTCGTCGCCGCCGTGGCGTACACCGCCTGGCGGGGGCGCGCCACCGGTATGGACCGGTGGTGGCTGCCGCCCCTGGCCGCGGCCGTCCTCATGGCGCTGGTCCCGGCGATCGTCGTACCGCTGAAGGACTGGACAGCGCGGCCCGGGACGCCCGTGGTGCTCCCGGGGGTCGGCTACTTCCCCTCCGGTCATACGGCGACGGCGGGGATCGCGTACGGTTCCGCGACCCTGCTCCTCCTCCCCCGGCTCGGCTCCCCCGCCGCCCGCCGGACCCTCGTCGGCGTCTGCGCGGCCCTCGTCCTCGGCGTCTCCTACGGCCTGGTCCGCCGGGGCTGGCACTGGCCATTGGACGTGGTGGCCAGCTGGTGCCTGTGCGCGGTGCTGCTGACCGCCTTGTCCCTCGTGCTCGGCCGCGGCGGCGTGCTCAGCCGAAGTACGCGTCGAAGTTCCTCTGGAACTCCCAGTTCGAGTAGCGGTCCCAGTTCACCGACCACGTCATCAGGCCGCGGAGGGACGGCCAGGTTCCGTGGGTCGCGTACGAGCCGCAGTTCGTCTTCTTCGTCAGGCAGTCCAGGGCCTTCGTGACCTCGGACGGGGAGACGTAGCCGTTGCCCGCGTTCGTCGAGGCGGGCATGCCGATGGCGACCTGGTCGGGGCGCAGGGGCGGGAAGACGTTGTTCGGGTCGCCGGCGACCGGGAAGCCGGTGAGCAGCATGTCGGTCATGGCGATGTGGAAGTCGGCGCCGCCCATGGAGTGGTACTGGTTGTCGAGTCCCATGATCGGGCCGGAGTTGTAGTCCTGGACGTGCAGCAGGGTCAGGTCGTCACGGAGGGCGTGGATGACGGGGAGGTACGCGCCACAGCGCGGATCCTGCCCGCCCCACTTGCCGGTGCCGTAGAACTGGTAGCCGTTCTGCACGAAGAAGGTCTCCGGCGCCATCGTCAGCACGAACCTGGAGCCGTACTTGGCCTTCAGGGTCTTCAGGGCCGAGATCAGGTTCACGATCACGGGGGTCGTGGGGTTCTTGAAGTCCGTGTCGTTCGCGTTCAGGGACAGCGAGTGGCCCTCGAAGTCGATGTCGAGGCCGTCGAGGCCGTAATCGTCGATGATCTTCGAGACCGAGGAGACGAAGGTGTCCCTGGCGGCCGTCGTCGTCAGCTGGACCTGGCCGTTCTGGCCGCCGATCGAGATCAGCACCTTCTTGCCGGCCGTCTGCTTGGCCTTGATCGCCGCCTTGAAGTCGGCGTCGCTCTCGACGTTCGGGCATTCGGTGACCGGGCAGCGGTTGAAGCGGATGTCACCCGAGGTGACCGAGGTGGGCTCACCGAAGGCGAGGTCGATGACGTCCCAGCTGTCGGGTACGTCGGCCAGGCGGGTGTAGCCGGAGCCGTTGGCGAAGCTCGCGTGGAGGTAACCGACCAGGGCGTGGCCAGGCAGGCCGCCCGAGCCGCCGCCGGTGCCGGCCGTGGTCGTCGCGGTCACGGCGGCCGATCTGGCGGACTCGCCGGCGTCGTTGGTCGCGGTTACCTGGAAGCTGTACGCGGTGGAGGGGGAGAGCCCGGTGACGGTGGCCGAAGCGCCGGTCACCGTCTGCACCCTGGCCCCGTCGCGGTAGACCGCGTAGCCGGTCGCGCCCGTCACCGCCGACCAGGACAGGGCGACGGAGGACGAGGTGACCGTGCCGGTCTTCAGGCCGGTGGGCGCGGCGGGCGGCTGCCCGGTGCTCGCACCCGGGCCGATCAGGGAGATGTCGTCGGCGTAGTAGGCGCCGGTGCCGTACCAGCCGTGCGTGTAGATGGTCACCTTCGTCGTGGCGGCGCCGGTGGTGAAGGTGGTGGTGAGCTTCTGCCAGTCGGGGGCCGACTGGGTCCAGGTGGAGACGTCGGTGGTGCCGGTGCCGTTCGCACCCAGGTAGACGTAGGAGCCGCGGACGTACCCGGACAGCGTGTACTGCGAGTTCGGCTGCACGGTGACCGTCTGCGCGCACTGGGCGTTGTCGCTGCCGGCCGGAGTCGCCCGCAGTGCGGAACTTCCGCTGTGCACGGGTGATGTGACGGTCGTACCGGCTGTACAGACCCAGCTGTCGAGGGCGGATTCAAAACCGCCGTTCTTCGCGAGATCCGCGTCGGCCGCTCGGGCGGCCGACGAGAGCGCGGTGATGCCGGGTACGGCCAGCAGCGCGGCCGTGAGCAGGGCGAGGACGGATCTGGGGCGTCGGTCGGGTCTGGCGCGGTCCACAAGGGCCTCCGGAGCTGGGGGTGTTGGAGGGGTGGAGCGCACTCAACTTGGTCCAGACCAATCCTGTTGTCAAGGTGCCGGGACGCTACCCGCCCTCCTCTCCACCCCTGGCCGGCTCCGCCGCCGCCTCTCGCATCGCCAGTTCCAGCAAGGTGGGACCGGTGAGCGTGCCGGAGCCGTCGGGCAGCACCAGCCGGCGCACGGTGGTGGCCCGGCCCGGGTGCGGCACGACGATCCAGGTGCCGGGTCCGGCGGCGCGGATGCCGGTGCCGGGCCAGCGGGCCGCGGTGCCGGCGGCACCAGGGCGACCCCCAGCGGGCTGCGCTCCCATTCCCAGCGGCAGGCCTCGGGATCCGGTGCGACGGATGCCGGCCACTCGACCGCCGTCTTGGCCCAGTCATGGGAAGACCTGCCTCCCTCTCGTCCGTGGTTCACGAACGTGGTTCACCAACGTGGTTCACGAGGGAGAGGGAGGTCTCCCGGCGGGCATTACGCGGGTCCCGGCACCCGGAGTGAACCGGGTCACACCCGCCCGTCGGCCGTCGGTGGTCAGCTGTCGAAGCCCAGCCCCAGTCGGTCCATCGTCCTCAGCCACAGGTTGCGGCGGCCGCCGTGGGCGTCCGCGCGGGCCAGGGACCACTTGGTGAGGGCGATACCGGTCCAGGCGAAGGGCTCGGGCGGGAAGGGCAGCGGCTTCTTGCGGACCATCTCCAGCTCCGTCCGCTCGGTGCGTTCGCCGTCCAGCAGGTCCAGCATCACGTCGGCACCGAAGCGGGTGGCGCCGACACCGAGGCCCGTGTAGCCCGCCGCGTACGCCACCTTCCCCTGGTGGGCGGTGCCGAAGAACGCCGAGAAGCGCGAGCAGGTGTCGATCGCGCCGCCCCACGCGTGCGTGAAGCGGACGCCCTCCAGTTGCGGGAAGCAGGTGAAGAAGTGCCCGGCGAGCTTGGCGTAGGTCTCCGGGCGGTCGTCGTACTCGGAGCGGACCCGGCCGCCGTAGTGGTGGATCGCGTCGTAGCCGCCCCACAGGATCCGGTTGTCGGCGGACAGGCGGAAGTAGTGGAACTGGTTCGCGGAATCCCCCAGGCCCTGTCTGTTCTTCCAGCCGATCGACGCCAGCTGGTCGGCGGACAGGGGCTCCGTCATCAGCGCGTAGTCGTAGACGGGGACCGTGTAGGAGCGTACGCGCCGCAGCAGGCTGGGGAAGATGTTCGTGCCGAGCGCGACCCGGCGGGCGCGGACCGTGCCGTACGGGGTGTCCACGGCCATGCCGCCGCCGTACGGCTTCAGGGTCAGGGCCGGCGTGTGCTCGTAGACCCGCACGCCCAGCCGGAGGCAGGCCCGCTTGAGGCCCCAGGCGAGCTTGGCCGGGTGCAGCATGGCCACGCCCCGGCGGTCGTGCAGGCCCGCCTCGAAGGTGGGCGAGTTCACCTGTTCGCGCACGGCGTCGGCGTCGAGGAACTCGAGACCGTCGGCGAGGCCCTTGCCCTGGAGCTCCTTGAACCAGTCGCGCAGTTCCCACGCCTGGTAGGTCTCGGTGGCGACGTCGATCTCGCCGGTGCGTTCGAAGTCGCAGTCGATTCCGTACCGGGCCACCGCCGCCTCGATCTCGTCGAGGTTGCGCTCGCCCAGCTGCTGGAGCGTGTGGATCTCGTCCGGCCAGCGGGTGAGGCCGTTGGGCAGTCCGTGCGTGAGGGAGGCGGCGCAGAAGCCGCCGTTGCGGCCCGAGGCGGCCCAGCCCACCTCACGGCCCTCCAGCAGCACCACGTCCCGCTGCGGGTCGCGCTCCTTGGCGTTGAGCGCGGTCCACAGTCCGCTGTACCCGCCGCCGACGACCAGCAGGTCGCAGGTCTCGGTACCGGTGAGAGCGGGCTCGGGGTGGGGCTTGCCGGGGTCTTCGAGCCAGTACGGGACCGGCTGTGCTTCGGAAAGAGACTTGATCCAATGGGTCATGGCGCTCGGGGCCATGATTTCAACTCCCTACAGGACTTTATGCCTTTTGCTTGTTACGGCGGTTGGTGATGAGCATCGAGGTCAGGACGAACAGCACGGCGACCAGGAACATGGCCGTGCCGATGACATTGATCTGGACGGGCGTTCCGCGCTGCGCCGAACCCCACACGAACATGGGGAAGGTGACGGTCGAGCCCGCGTTGAAATTGGTGATGATGAAATCGTCGAAGGAGAGCGCGAAGGACAGCAGCGCGCCCGCGGCGATTCCGGGTGCCGCGATGGGCAGGGTGACCCGCAGGAAGGTCTGCACCGGCCCGGCGTAGAGGTCCCGGGCGGCCTCCTCCAGGCGCGGGTCCATCGACATCACGCGCGCCTTGACCGCGACGACGACGAAGCTGAGGCAGAACATGATGTGCGCGATCAGGATCGTCCAGAAGCCCAGCTGAGCACCCATGTTGAGGAACAGGGTGAGCAGCGAGGCCGCCATGACGACCTCGGGCATGGCCATCGGCAGGAAGATCAGCGAGTTCACGGCCGACCGCGCGCGGAAGCGGTAGCGGACCAGCGCGAAGGCGATCATGGTGCCGAGCAGCGTGGCGCCGACCGTCGCCCACACGGCGATCTGGAGGCTGATGGACAGCGAGCCGCACATGTCGGCGACACCGCACGGGTCCTTCCAGGCGTCCGTGGAGAACTGCTGCCATTCGTAGTTGAAGCGGCCCTTCGGTTTGTTGAAGGAGAACACCGTGACGACGACGTTGGGCAGCAGGAGATAGGCGAGCGTCAGCAGTCCCGCGATGACGACGAGATGGCGCTTGAGCCAGGTGACGAAGGGCATTTAGACCAGATCCTCCGTCCCGGACCGGCGGATGTAGACCGTGACCATGAGGAGGATCGCGGCCATGAGGATGAAGGAGAGGGCGGCGGCCGTCGGGTAGTCCAGAATCCGCAGGAACTGCGTCTGGATGACGTTGCCGATCATGCGGGTGTCGGTGGAGCCGAGGAGTTCGGCGTTGACGTAGTCGCCGGCCGCGGGGATGAAGGTCAGCAGCGTGCCGGAGACCACGCCCGGCATCGACAGCGGGAAGGTGACCTTGCGGAAGGTGGTCCAGGGCCTGGCGTACAGATCGCCGGCCGCCTCGTGCAGCCGCCCGTCGATCCGCTCCAGCGAGGTGTACAGCGGAAGGATCATGAAGGGCAGGAAGTTGTACGTCAGGCCGCACACCACCGCCAGCGGTGTGGCCAGCACGCGGTCGCCCGCCGTCCAGCCGAGCCAGTCGGTGAGGTCGAGGATGTGCAGCGTGTTGAGGGCGCCGACGACCGGTCCGCTGTCCGCGAGGATCGTCTTCCAGGCGAGGGTGCGGATGAGGAAGCTGGTGAAGAACGGCGCGATCACCAGGATCATGATCAGGTTCCGCCAGCGGCCCGCGCGGAAGGCGATCAGGTAGGCCAGCGGGTAGCCGAGCAGCAGGCACAGCACGGTCGCGGCGGCGGCGTACAGGACCGAGCGCAGGAACTGCGGCCAGTACTCGGCGAGCGCGTCCCAGTAGGTCGCGAAGTGCCAGGTGACCTTGTAGCCCTCCTCCAGGGAGCCCGTCTGCACGGAGGTGGAGGCCTGGTAGATCATCGGCAGCGCGAAGAAGACGATCAGCCAGAGGATGCCGGGCAGCAGCAGCCAGTACGGCGTGAACCGGCCGCGCTTGCGCGGGGGCTTCTTCTCGGGGGTGGCGGGGGCGAGAGGCGGGGGCGCCTCGGTGAGCGTCGACATCAGGCGGCGACCTCTTCCTCGGTGCCCGCGGAGCCCACTGTCCCAGCAAGCAGGGACTGCTCCGCGTCCAGGCCGAAGGTGTGGGCCGGGTTCCAGTGCAGGACGACTTCGGCGCCCGGGACCAGGCGGGTGTCGCGGTCGATGTTCTGGGCGTAGACCTCGAACTCCGGGCAGACCGGGCTGTCGATCACGTACTGCGTGGAGACGCCGATGAAGCTGGAGTCGGCGATCTTGCCGGTGATGCGGTTGCGGCCCTCGGGGATCTCCCCCGCGTCGTCGGCGTGCGTGAGCGAGATCTTCTCGGGACGGATGCCCACCAGCACCTTGCCGCCGGACGTCGCCGGGGCGGAACAGCGCGCCTGGGGCAGCACGAGTTTGCCGCCGCCGGCCTTGAGGACGATGTCGTCGCCGTTCCTGGTGTCGACCTCGGCCTCGATCAGGTTGGAGGTGCCGAGGAAGTTCGCGACGAAGGTGGTCTGCGGGTTCTCGTACAGGTCGGTGGGCGAGCCGAGCTGCTCCACGCGGCCCGCGTTCATCACGGCGACCGTGTCGGCCATCGTCATGGCCTCCTCCTGGTCGTGCGTGACGTGGACGAAGGTGATGCCGACCTCGGTCTGGATGCGCTTGAGCTCCAGCTGCATCTGGCGGCGCAGTTTGAGGTCGAGGGCGCCGAGGGGCTCGTCGAGGAGGAGCACCTTCGGGTGGTTGATGAGCGCGCGGGCCACGGCGACCCGCTGCTGCTGGCCGCCGGAGAGCTGGTGCGGCTTCTTGCGCGCCTGCTCTCCCAGCTGCACGAGGTCCAGCATCTCCTCGACCTGCTTCTTCACGCTCTTGACGCCACGCCGGCGCAGGCCGAAGGCGACGTTCTCGAAGATGTCGAGGTGCGGGAAGAGCGCGTAGGACTGGAAGACGGTGTTCACCGGCCGCTTGTACGGCGGCAGGTGGGTGACGTCCTGGTCGCCGAGGTGCACGGTGCCGGAGGAAGGTTCCTCCAGACCGGCGATCATGCGCAGGGTGGTGGTCTTGCCGCAGCCGGAGGCGCCGAGCAGGGCGAAGAAGGAGCCCTGCGGGACGGTCAGGTCCAGCGGGTGGACGGCGGTGAAGGAGCCGTAGCTCTTGCCTATTCCGGAAAGGCGGACGTCGCCGTTGCTGTCAGTCGTCTTCATCGTCGTCACGCCCCTGTGAGCTTCGCGAACTTCTCTTCGTAGGCCGTCTCTTCCTTCTGGCTCAGGGAGCGGAAGGCATGGGACTTGGCCTGCATGGCCTTGTCGGGAACGATCAGCGGGTTGTTCGCCGCGTCCTTGTCGATCTTCGCAAGGTAGGGCTTCACACCGTCGACCGGAGACACGTAGTTGATGTAGGCGGCGAGCGCGGCGGCCTCCGCGGGCTCGTAGTAGAAGTCGATCAGCCGTTCGGCGTTCGTCTTGTGGCGCGCCTTGTTGGGGATCAGCATGTTGTCGGTCGACGTCATGTAGCCGGTGTCGGGGATGACGAAGTCGACGTCCGGGCTGTCCGCCTTGAGCTGGACGACGTCACCGGCCCAGGCGACGCAGGCCGCGAAGTCGCCCTTGGTGAGGTCGGAGGTGTAGTCGTTGCCGGTGAAGCGGCGGATCTGGCCCTTGTCGACGGCCTTCTGGAGCCGGGCGATCACCGCGTCGAAGTCGTCGTCGCTGAACTTCGCGGGGTCCTTGCCCATGTCGAGCAGCGTCATGCCGATGCTGTCGCGCATCTCCGACAGGAAGCCGACGCGGCCCTTGAGCTTGGGGTTGTCGAGCAGGTCGGAGACCGACTTCACCTCGATGCCGTCGAGCGCCTTCTTGTTGTAGGCGATGACGGTCGAGATGCCCTGCCACGGGTAGGAGTAGGCGCGGCCCGGGTCCCAGTCGGGGTTGCGGAACTGCGCCGACAGGTTGGTGTAGGCGTGCGGCAGGTTGGACGGGTCCAGTTTCTGGACCCACCCCAGGCGGATCAGCCGGGCGGCGAGCCAGTCGGTGAGGACGATGATGTCGCGGCCGGTGTCCTGGCCCGCGGCGAGCTGCGGCTTGATCTTGCCGAAGAAATCGTTGTTGTCGTTGATGTCCTCGGTGTACTTGACCTTGATGCCGGTCCGCCTGGCGAACCTCTCCAGCGTGGGGTGGTGCTTGCCGCTGTCGTCGATGTCGATGTACTCGGTCCAGTTGGAGAAGTTGACGACCTTCTCCGCGGCCGAGTGGTCCGCGGCGGACGTGCCGCCCTGTGTCTTGCCGGCCGCCGGGATCCCGCAGGCGCTCAGCGCCCCGAGACCGCCCAGGGTGAGCGCTCCGCCCGCGGAGGCGCGCAGCAGCGACCGGCGGGTCATGGCGGCCCGGCCATTGCGAAGGCTGCGCCGCATCGCGGCCACTTGGACCGGCGTCAGGCGGTCGGGCTCGTACTGCTCCATGCGCGTGGTGCCCTTTCGGGAGGGAGGGTTGGGCCCGCCGTGGTCGTCGGCAGCGGCCGGTCTTCGCTATCGGTCCCCGAAGATCGTGCGGTGCCAGTCCTTCCGAGCCACCGCCGTGTTGTCGAACATAACGTGCTTGACCTGGGTGTACTCCTCGAACGAGTACGCCGACATGTCCTTGCCGAAGCCGGACTGCTTATAGCCTCCGTGCGGCATCTCGCTGATGATCGGAATGTGGTCGTTGACCCAGACGCATCCCGCCTTGATCTCGCGTGTCGCGCGGTTCGCGCGGTAGACGTCCCGGCTCCACGCCGAGGCGGCGAGACCGTACGGGGTGTCGTTGGCCAGCCGGATGCCCTCGTCGTCACCGTCGAACGGGAGCACGGCCAGCACGGGCCCGAAGATCTCCGCCTGGACGATCTCGCTGTCCTGCGGTGCGTCGGCGATCAGGGTGGGCCGGTAGTAGGCGCCGTTCGCGAGGTCTCCCTGCGGAGCCTCGCCGCCGGCCACCACGCGCGCGTAGCCACGCGCCCGGTCGACGAAGGCGGCGACGCGGTCCCGCTGGACGTGCGAGATGAGCGGGCCGAGGTCGGTGCCGGGGGCGAAGGGGTCACCGAGCCGGACGGTCTCCATGAGGGCGGCGGTCCGCTCGACGAACGCCTCGTAGAGCGGGCGCTGCACGTACGCGCGCGTGGCGGCGGTGCAGTCCTGTCCGGTGTTGATGAGCGCGCCCGCGACGGCGCCGTGGACGGCCGCCTCCAGGTCCGCGTCGTCGAAGACCACAAAGGGGGCCTTGCCGCCGAGCTCCAGGTGGAGGCGCTTGACGGTGGCGGTGGCGATCTCGGCGACCCGCTTGCCGACGGCGGTGGACCCGGTGAAGGAGGTCATGGCCACGTCCGGGTGACCGATGAGGTGCTCGCCGGCTTCCCGGCCGGTGCCGGTGACGATGTTGATCACCCCGTCCGGGATGCCGGCGTCGGTCGCCGCCTGCGCGAAGAGCAGTGAGGTCAGCGGGGTGAGCTCGGCGGGCTTCAGCACGATGGTGTTGCCCGCGGCGATCGCCGGGAGGATCTTCCAGGCGGCCATCTGGAGCGGGTAGTTCCAGGGTGCGATGGAGCCGACGACACCGATGGGCTCGCGGCGGACGTACGAGGTGTGGTCGCCGGAGTACTCACCGGCGGACTGCCCCTGGAGATGCCGGGCGGCGCCCGCGAAGAAGGCGGTGTTGTCGATGGTCCCCGGGACATCGAACTCCCGGGTGAGCTTGAGCGGTTTGCCGCACTGGAGGGACTCGGCGCGGGCGAAGTCCTCGGCACGGTCGGCGATCACGGCGGCGAAGCGGTGCAGCGCGTCGGAGCGCTCGCCCGGGGTGGTCGCGGCCCAGGCCGGGAAGGCCTCGCGGGCGGCGGCCACGGCCGCGTCGACGTCGCCCGTCCCGGCCAGCTCGTACGTGTACACGTCCTTGCCGCTCGCCGGGTCGATCACGGCGTGCGTGCGGCCGGAGGTGCCCTGGGTGAGGCGTCCGGCGATGAACTGCGCGCCCTCCGCGAGGCGCTCCTGCGCGGGGAATCGTTCCGGGGTGGCGGTGCCCGGGTTGTGCATGTCGCTCTCCTCGGCCGTCGACCCCGTCCCGGGGGGCGGGTGGCGTAGCTCCAGCTCGATTTGAGTGCCGATCCTGACAGAGCTAAGGGACTCCAACAAGTGATTCCGTTGTTGCCTTTTGGTTACGCGACGGAATCTGTCGACCAGGTGTCGAGTCGGCGCGGTAAAGGGGGGACGGAGTGTCAGTGGTGCGTGCCAGACTCGCGTGCATGGGGAAGATCGATGCTGTGGAGGCCCTGATCAGGGAGGTCCGCGCGGGGGCGAGGGTCAAGTACCTGCACTTCTGGGGACACCGGCCGCGGCCGGACGGACGGGTCGGCGCGAGCTGTCTGAGTCAGTGGTGGCCGTCACCGTTCGTGGTGGACGGGGTGGAGTACGCCACGGCCGAGCACTGGATGATGGCCGGAAAGGCGCGGCTCTTCGAGGACGCGGAGGCGGAGCGCCGGGTGCTGGCGGCGGGGCATCCCTCGCAGGCCAAGAAGGCGGGGCGGCTGGTGCGCGGCTTCGACGAGTCGATATGGGAGCGCGAGCGGTTCCGGATCGTGGTCGAGGGCAGCGTCCACAAGTTCTCCGCGCACGATGATCTGCGGGAGTTCCTGCTGAACACCGGGGACCGGGTCCTGGTGGAGGCCAGCCCCGTGGACCGGGTGTGGGGCATCGGCCTCGCGGCGGACGACGAGGCGGCGGCGAACCCGGAGCGGTGGCGGGGGCCGAACCTGCTGGGGTTCGCGCTCATGGAGGCGCGGGAGAGGCTGGCGCACGGGGCCTGAGGGTCGCCCGGTCGCCCTCGGTCAGCGCCCGGCCACCGAGACGTAGAAGGCGATCATCACCAGGCCGAGGACGATGCCGGCGGCGCCGCAGATGATGCCGGCCAGGGCCTGACCCCCGTTGGTCGCCTCCCCGCGGCCGGCCTTGCCGCGGCCGATCACGCCGAAGATCACTGCCAGCACGCCGAGCACGATGGCCAGCGGCCACAGACAGAAGCAGACGGCGGCCAGGATGCCCAGTGACAGCGCCGCCGTGCCCATCCCGTTGTCCTGCGTCGGCTGCATGCCGGGCCAGCCGTACCCGGGCCCGGCCGGATAGCCGTACGGGAGCTGTCCGGGGCCGTCGGGGGCTATGGGCGGCGGCGGGACGGGGGCGTACAGGGGCTGCGGGCTGGTCACGGCGGGCGGGGCGAAGGGGTTCGGGGGCGGGCTCCCCGCCACGGGCGGCGCCGGGACCGGCGACGGGGCGGCGAAGGGGCCGGCCCAGGCCGGCGGCGCGTCCGGAAGAGAGGTGACGGTCTGCTGGTCGTGGACGAAGGGCGGTGCGGGGGTGCCCGCGGCACCGGAGACGGCGGTGTCGCCCGGCCCGGGGTGGGAGGCCGGGGCCGCCCAGGGGCTGGGTTCGGCCCGAGGGGCGTCGGACGGTGCGGGCGCGGTCCGGTCCGGGGCTCCCGGCTTGTCCAGAGGCACGCCGGACCCCGAGCCGCCAGGAACCCGGTCCGCAGGCGCGGGATCGCCCGCCCTCTGCCCCGGAAGGGGCCCCGCGGTGCTCCCCGGAGCCTGTGGCGCCTCGTCGGACATGGTCGGCGGTCCCCTCTCCTCGGCGTGCCGTCATGGTAAGGCCGGTCCACGCTCGGTACGGGCCCGTCCTACGATGATCCCCGAGTCACCGATCAGCCGATCACCCGCGCCCGGACCACGGTCCGTGGGCGCCGTTCCGGGGAGGAACCTTGACCGACTTCAGCGCCGTACCCGCCGCCGGCACCGCCGACCGCGGCCTGCACGCCTTCATCGCCGGGCTGCCCAAGGCCGAACTGCACGTCCACCACGTCGGCTCCGCCTCCCCCCGGATCGTCTCCGAACTGGCCGCCCGCCACCCCGACTCCAAGGTCCCCACCGACCCCGAGGCCCTGGCCGACTACTTCACCTTCACCGACTTCGCGCACTTCATCGACGTGTACCTGTCGGTCGTCGACCTGATCCGGAACCCGGAAGACGTCCGGCTGCTGACGTACGAGGTGGCCCGCGACCTGGCCCGGCAGCAGGTGCGGTACGCCGAGCTGACCATCACCCCGTTCTCCTCGACCCGGCGCGGCATCGACGAGGCCGCCTTCATGGACGCCATCGAGGACGCGCGCAAGGCGGCCGAGGCGGAGTTCGGGACCGTGCTGCGCTGGTGCTTCGACATCCCCGGCGAGGCGGGCCTGGAGTCGGCCGAGGAGACGGCACGGCTGGCCACCGACGACCGGCTGCGCCCGGAGGGCCTGGTCTCCTTCGGTCTGGGCGGGCCCGAGATCGGCGTACCGCGCCCGCAGTTCAAGCCGTACTTCGACCGGGCCATCGCCGCCGGGCTGCACTCGGTGCCGCACGCGGGCGAGACCACCGGCCCGCAGACGGTGTGGGACGCCCTCAGCGAGCTGGGCGCCGAGCGCATCGGGCACGGCACCAGTTCCGCCCAGGACCCGAAGCTGCTCGCCCACCTCGCCGAGCACCGCATCCCGCTGGAGGTCTGCCCGACCTCCAACATCGCCACGCGCGCGGTCCGCACCCTCGACGAGCACCCGATCCGGGAGTTCGTGCGGGCCGGGATCCTGGTCACGGTCAACTCCGACGACCCGCCCATGTTCGGCACCGACCTCAACAACGAGTACGGGGTCGCCGCCCGCCTCCTCGACCTCGACGAGCGCGGCCTCGCCGGCCTCGCGAAGAACGCCGTCGAGGCGTCCTTCCTGGACACGGCGGGCAAGGCCCGGATCGCCGAGGAGATCGACGCCTACACCTCGGCGTGGCTCGCTTCCTGACTCCCCCCACAATGGGGCCCATGCAGACAGTGACCGCCGTGGCCCACCGCGGAGACCCCTACCGGTTCCGCGAGAACACGCTCGACTCGCTGCGTTCCGCGCTCGACCAGGGCGCGGACGCGGTCGAGTTCGACGTACGGCTCACCCGTGACGGCATGCCCGTGCTGCTGCACGACGACACGCTGAAGCGGCTGTGGGGGCACGACCGGCCGCTGCGCTCGCTGTCGGCCGACGAGGTGCGCGGGCTCACCGCGGGCGGGGTGCCGACGCTGGTGGACGCGCTGGCCGCGACGGACGGCACCCGGGCGATGATCGACCTGCCCGGGCGGGCCGACCCCCGGGCGGTGCGGGAGATCATCGGCGTCGTACGGGAGTGCGGGGCGCGGGACCGCGTGTACTACTGCGCGGGAGCCGAGATGATGCTCGCGGTGCGCGCCGCGGACCCCTCCGCCGAGATAGCCCTGACCTGGACGACGCTGGCGCCACCGCGGGCCGGCCTGCTCGACGTGGTACGGCCGCGCTGGCTGAACTACCGCTTCGCACTGGTCGACCACGCCCTCGCGGCCCGCGTCCACCGCGACGGCCACCTGTTGTCCGTATGGACCCCCGACACCCGCCGCTCCCTGCGCCGCCTGCTCGACCTCGGCGTGGATTCGATCACCACGAACCGCATCGACCTGCTGTGCGCCCTGCGCACGGGCACCGCCGGCTACACCCTCGATCGCTGAGCGACCGTCGCCGGGTCGGCCGGCGTGGCGCGGGTGAGGTACTGGGGAACCGGGGCGTCGTCCTTGCCGGTGTCGCGGACGAGACCGTAGCGCTTGGCCCCCTGGCCGGGGCCGGTCGTCACGTCCTTCTCCACCGCGTCCCAGGTCGTCGGGAAGACGTTCAGGCCGTAGTCGGCGCCGCGCTCGTTCACGGTGAGGGTGACGCTGCCGTCGACGTAGAAGTACTCGTTCTGCCACATCTGCTGGGTGCCGGACGGCAGGACGGCGTAGCCGGTGGCCGAGTCGCCCATGCCGGTGGCGGAGCCGTCGGTGCTGCTGACGGGGTCGTCCATGCGGCGGCCGCCGCCCGAGGCCACATGGAAGAGCTTGCCCTTCAGACCGGTCCAGCTCGGCATGACCAGGCTGCCGGCCCGGTACTGCGGCGAGATCTGCCAGCGGACGAGGACGTAGCCCTGGCCGCTGAGGGTCACGCTGTCCCCCCGGTGGTTCATGGTGGCGTGCGCCCCGCCGCTGCTGGTGACGCCGGACGCGGGCCGGTGCGGCAGGGCCCCGGGCGGGGTGTCCGGGTCCGGGGCGCGGTCGACGGCGTCGACGACCGTGCCGTACCGGTCCGTCCCCTTCGAGGGGGACGGCGTCGGCGAGGGGGACGCGGACGACGGGCGGGTGGTGGCCGGTGGCGGGGGCGCGGTCGCGGTCTGTGCCGTGGGGGCGGGCGCGGTGCGCGCGGGCGGGTCGTCGGGGGTCTGTACGACGACATAGGCGCCGCCCGCGACGATCGTCGCGCCCGCCGTCACTGCCACGGCCGGCTTGGTCAGCGCACCCAGCACCTTGGCGGACCAGCCGGTCGAGGTGGCCGCCGTCGCCGTGGTCGCCGTGGTGGCGGCAACCGCCGTCTTGCCGCCGAGGGCCAGTGACAGCGTGAAGCCCGCCGGGACCGGCAGCAGGGCGATCCCGGCGAGGAGGCGCGCCGCCGGTACGACCGACTCGCGGGTGTCGCCGCAGTAGCCGCAGCCCCTGACGTGCCGGGCCAGCCGTTTGCGCCACACCGAGTCGGGGCGGCCGTCCCAGCGGCCGGTCAGCTCCCGCAGTTCGGGGCACGCCCCGTCCAGGGCGCGCACGATGCCGCGTGAGGTCTCCAGCCGCTCCTTCATCCGCTGCACGCGCACAGCGGCGTGCTGCCGGCTGATGCCGACGGCCGCCGCCAGTTCGCGCCGGGTCAGCTCGCCGGCGACCTCCAGCCACCACAGCGACAGCAGTTGCCGGTCCTCGGGGTCCAGCCAGCGCACCGCCTCCGCGACCTCGCGCCGCTGCCCCTCCAGTTGGAGCTTCAGCACGGTGAGTCCGGCGAAGTCGGCGGCGTCCTCGGGCACGTTCTCGTCCAGCCGCTGGGCCGTCCTGCGGCGGGCCCGGTCCCGTATCTGCCGCATGGCGATGGCCATCAGCCAGGACCGGAAGCTGTCCGGGTCCCGCAGGGTGCCGAGGTTCCCGACGGCCCGCAGCATGGTCTCCTGGACGACGTCGTCGACGTCGGCGTGGCCGTTCAGCGCCCGGCCCACGACGTTGTACACCAACGGCAGCCAGCCCTGGACCAGTTCGTCCATGGCCCGCCGGTCGCCGTCCTGTGCCGCCGCGATGGTCGAGCGCCACTGCCGCCCGGCCTTGCCGTCCGCGTGCGTCCTCATGCCCGCACCCTTTCAGGCGGGGTCGTGCTGTTGGCAATGTCGGGGATCACAGTGCGGAGACGGAGCCGAGGGCCGGGGATAACAATTTTTCGGCGGCAGGGTGGGCGCGGATCACCGCTCCCTAGGGGTCGACCCCGACAACTACCCCATGTGCGGGTGGACTTGATGAGGGATACGTCAGGGGCGATCGCCCTCCTCACCGACGATCCGGGGACCGTCACACCCCACGAGGATGATCACGAGCTTTCCGCCGACCTCCTCAGGAGCATCCGATGCGCGCTCGTCGCCGCACCACCCTCCTCGCCGCCTCCCTCGTCCTGGCCCTCGGCGCCGGTCCGCTGGCCGTGCCCGCCTTCGCCTCGGCGCCGGCCGCCTCGGCCTCCGCGCCCACGACGGCCGGTCCGGACGCCGCCGCGCTGCGCGAGGCGATCAAGAGCCTCCCCGACGACGACGCGACCGTCGCACTCGTCCGGGTCGGCGGCACCGAGGGCACCTGGCGGGGCAGCGCGGGGGTGCACGACCTGGCGAGCGGCCGGGCGGCGGACCCCGACGCCCGCTTCCGGGCCGGTTCGACCACGAAGGTGGTGACGGCGGCGGCCGTGCTGAGGCTGGCCGCCGAGGGCCGCGTCGATCTGAACGCGTCGATCGAGCACTACCTTCCGGGTCTCCTCGGCCCCAAGTTCCGCAAGCCGGTCACCGTACGGCAGTTGCTGAACCACACCAGCGGCATCCAGTCCGGTGACGGCTGGGGCGACTCCTTCGAGGACCAGTACGCGCACCGCTTCGACACGATCACCCCGGCCCAGGTCGTGAAGTCGGCGGTGGCGAAGGGGCCGGAGTTCCGCCCGGGCAGGAAGCAGGACTACCTCAACATCAACTACACGATCCTCGGCATGCTGATCGAGAAGGTGACGGGCCACTCCTACGCCGACGAGGCCACCCGGCTGGTGCTGCGCCCGGCCGGGATGCGGGACACGTACTTCCCGGGCACCGACCCTCGCATCCTCGGCCCGCACAACCACGGCTACCAGAAGGTGACGAAGGCCGACGGGACGAAGGAGTTCGTCGACGTGACGGAGTGGAACCAGGCGGACCGTCGGGCGGCCGGGGACATGATCTCCACGACCGCCGACCTGGAGCGGCTGCTCACCTCGCTCTTCCGGGGCCGGATCGTGTCCGGGCCGCAGCTGGAGGAGATGTTCACGGTCCCGTCGGGGATCGACGGCGCCACCTACAGCGCGGGGCTCCAGCGCTTCGAGTACGAGGGAAAGGTCTACTGGCTCAAGTCCGGCGGCCGGTACGGCTACAACAGCGTCATCGCGGCGACCAGGAACCTGAGCCGCACGCTCGTCTACTCGGTCGGCTCGACGGACGCCAAGGGTGAGGAGATGAACCCGGTGGCCGAGCGCATCGCCCTGGCGGCGCTCAAGTAGCGGGTACGGAACCCCGGTCCGACGGACCGAGACCGAACGCCTCCAGCCGCTTGATCTTCCGCCGTACGACATACAGCGGGACGACCCCGAACACCCCGAACGACATGTCGATCAGACTCCACCAGAAGGGGATCTGACGGATCGGCCCGCAGATGAGCGCGAGCGGGATGATTCCGGCGCAGGCGATCATCCCGAACTCGACGACCCAGATGTTGCGGACGGGGTCGCGGTACGGCCCGTAGAAGGCGACCGCGATGACCAGGTGGGCGAAGGCCAGCCAGTCCGTGCCGTAGAGGAGGAAGGGGTACTCGGCGTCGGCGGTGTCCAGCCCCTGCCGCACGCGCGAGATCCAGTCCATGAGCCCCGGCAGGTGCTCCGGCACGGACAGCGAGCGCAGCACGTCCTCCGTCCAGCGCAGTTCGTGGACCAGGGGGAAGGCGGTGGCGCCGCTGAGCACCAGGCACACGACGAAGCAGACCAGCCAGACGCGGATGCCCTTGAGTTGGGCGGCTCTGTCGCTCATGGCAGGAGCGTACGCCCAGAGTTGAACATGTTCAAAACCGGGTGCGCCCGGTCCGCTCCTGGCTCACCGACGGCTCCGCGTCGGGCACGCTCGATGTCTCCGACGCCGAGCGGCTGGGCGCGGTCGTGGGGACCTTCTCGGTCGCCCCGCGACCGCGGGTCGGGCTCGTTCCGGTGGAACGGGGGGTGGGACGAGGGCTCGGGACGGTGGTGTGACCGCGGCCGGGCGAGGCCGACGGGGACGGCACGTCCGACGGGCTGCTCGCGGGGGGCGGGGCGAGCGGGACCACCGGGGACGCGGGTGGCTCGTGGCTCGCCCGCAGGAACGGCAGCGCGAGGACGGCGGCGACCGCGCACGACGCGCCGACTCCGGCCGCCGCGCGGAACACCCTGCGGCGGCCCGCGGTCCGGCGGATCTCCTGGAACCGGCCCGGGGGCGCGGCGAGATGCTCGGAGGGCGGGCGGAGGATGACGGCGAGGGGGTCGTCGGGGTCGAAGTCCGGACCGTCGTCAGAGTGTGTGATCAAGACTTCTCCTCAGGTGGGCGCGGAGCAGTTCACGGGCCGCGTGCAGGTCGGCCTTGACGGTTCCTTCCTTGCGCCCGGTCAGCACGGCCACCTCCCGGATCGGCATGTCAGCGTAGTAGTGCAGCAGAATGGGCGTGCGCAGTCGTTCCGGCAGCGCCTGCACGAGCAGCCGGACCGACGGGTCGGCCTGCTCGGCGGGCGGGCGGACGGCCGCTTCGACTCCGGCGCGGTGCACGGCCCTTCGCTCACGTTCGAGCTTGCGCCAGTGGTCCCGTACGAGGTTGGCGGCGGTGACGTAGAGGAAGCCCCGGGGCTCCGCCACGGACGTCCAGCGGGCCCAGAGCCGGGTGAACGCCTCCGAGGCGACCTCATGGGCCGTCTCGTCGTCGTCGACCAGGCGGCGGCACCAGCTGGCCAGGCGCGGATAGAGGGCGGCGAACAGCTCGGCTGCTGCCTTCTCGCGGGACCGTTTCAACGCTCTCCATGGGGGGTTCGAGCACTCATGGGGAAGAGCCCGGGCCGACGGCGCACGTTCCATGGTCGTGCGCCGGTCGGGCCCGGGCTCCGGGCGGCGGGTCAGGAGCCGGTGGCGCTCAGCGCGGCGAAGACGATCACGTTGTCGAGGTAGCCGTCGCCGGTGCGGGGTCCGCCGCAGGTGATGAGCCGCAGCTCCGGACGGTCCACGTCGCCGTAGACCGCGTCCGTCGGGAAGTCCGCCTTGGCGACCGTCCGTACGGAGGTGACGGCGAACTTCGCCGACGTGCCGTTCTCCAGGCGTGCCTCGATCCGGTCGCCCCGGCGCAGCCGGTCGAGGTGCCGGAAGACCCCGTCGCCGTAGGCGCCGACCGTGACATGACCGAGGATCACCGACGGGCCGACCTGGCCCGGCGTCGGCGAGTGCCGGTACCAGCCCGCCCGGTCGTGGGCCGTGACCGGGGGTACCTGCACCGTGCCGTCCTGGGCCAGCCCCAGCTTGACGATCGGGGTGTCGACCCCGATGGCCGGGATCAGCAGCCGCACCGGCACCGAACGGGCCGCCGCGCGGACCGAGTGGGCCGAGGGCCGCCCGGGCGTGTGCGTGCCGGCGGGGCGGGCCGTCGCCCGTGGGGCCGGCGAGCCACCGCAACCGGTGAGCAGTGCGGCGGCCACCGCGCCGGCGAACGCACGCCTGGAGAGTCGGTTCACGCCCCGGTCACCCGTCGGCGGCGGATCACCAGGAATGCCGCACCGCCCAGGGCGACGGCTCCGGCGACGCCCCCGCCGATCAGCGTTCCGTCACTTCCGGAGCTGTCGGACCCGGAGGCCACACCCGTGTTCGCCGCGCCCCTGGGGACGACGGCGACCTGGCCCCGGTCCCGCACCTTGCTCGGAGCGGCGCTCGGCCGGGTGGACGCCTCCTGGCCGGCACCGCGGCGCTCGCTCGGGACCGGCGACGGTGCCTCGGTGGCGGCCGGGCGGGTGGACGGGACGGGGCTCGCGGTCCCGTCCGCGAACGCGGGCACCGTGCTCGCCAGCACGGCGGCGCACGCGAATGCTGCGGCACTGAGGACAGTTCGGCGCATGAATCGCTCTCTTTCGTCGGCCGGCCCGCCCGTCGCGGGGCGAGCCGTGTCATGGATCGAGCGGAGAGACGAGGCAGCGGTGGGGCGGGTTGTAAAGAGATGGCAAAGCCGTGTGGCGTGCGTCGTGCTCACGGTCGAGCTGTTCGACGGACCTGGAGGCGCCCCGGCCCACCCAGACGGACGGCCAGAGCTCGGCCGACCACGGCAGGCAGGGGCGGGGACCGTTCGGCGCCGGTCTGCCGAACGCCGACGAGTTCCGGCTCAACCAGCTGATGGGCGACACCGGCGGCTCGGGCGGCGCGACCGACGCGGCGGTGAACTCCTCCGGCTCGATGCAGCTGCACAAACCCAAGATGACCTCGGTCCTGGTGCAGTTCACGCTCGACGTCAGGGGGGTGGCCGAGGTGACCGACCGGGTGCGGTCCGGCCGTACGTCGACCGCGGTACGGGAGATCACCCTCCCGGCACCGGTGGTGATCCGCGTGCCGGAACCGATGGTCCGCCGCATGCTCACGACCCAGGGCACCCTGCTCCAGGACCCCGACGACCGGCTGGGCCTCCGGAAGGCGGCGGCACCGCTCTCGCCGGCGAGCCGGCAGCGCCCTGGTCCCGGGCCAGCGCCTCGCGCAGCTCGCCCCGCCGCCGTATCCCCAACTTCTTGTAGACGTGGGTGAGATGGGTCTCCACGGTGCGCCGGGCGAGGTGCAGCAGGGCGGCGATCTCCGTGTTCGTGCGGCCGTCGGCGGCGAGTTGGGCGATGCGGCGCTCGCTGCCGGTGAGGGCGCCGGAACCGGTGCGGGCGGCGCCCGTACGGCGGGCCCCGCCCTCACGGAGGGCCTCCTCGGCAAGTGAGCGCAGGCGCGGCGCGGCCAGCCGCTCGGCGCGCTCGGCCGCCTCCCGCAGGCCCTCCCGGGCCCGGACGCGGTCGCCGGCGGCGGTCAGCTGCCGGCCCCGCGCGACGAGCGCGGCGACCAGCTCCGGCTCCGTGCCGGTACCGGCGTCCCGCAGCAGCCGCACGGCCTCCTCGGCCAGCTCCAGACCGCGCCGGCCCCCCGTGACCGTGCCGAGCACCCGCACGGCGCGGCCCACCGTGCGGGGCGTGCCCCACACCCTGGCCAGCCGCAGCTCCTCCTCGGCGAGCGCGAGCGCCTCCCGGGGACTGCCGAGGGTGAGCCGGCACTCGGCGGCGGCCGAGCGCCACGGGGTGACGACCGGGCTGATCACCTCGCGGGCCGACTGGCGGCGGCCGCACTCCAGGAAGTCGTGCAGTGCCCCCGCGGCATCGCCCGCGGCGGCCCGCTGCACACCACGCGCGTACAGGAACCGGTTCAGCTCCCAGGAGTCGGGCGCCGCGTGCAGGTCGAAGCCGTCGGCGAGCCGCCGCGCCTCGTCCGTACGGCCCTGTTCCACGAGTGCGATCAGGGTGAGGGCGTGCGCGTTGGCGGGCCCGGTGTCCGCGGTCACGGGCGGTTCGGCGGGCAGCCGCCCGTACTCGCCGCGGGCCGCCGCGATGTCGGCCCGTGTGTTGAGCAGCGCCTCGTGCATCGGGTGCAGCAGGTCGGGGCGCTGACCGGCCAGGCCGCGGTCCACGAGCCGGTCCGCCTCGTCGAGTTCGTCGGCCCACTGGGCGACCGCGGCGGCCGTGCCCAGCAGGAACGGCTCGGTCAGCGGGTCGGCGGGCTCGGCGAGCAGGGCACGCACCTGCTTCATCGCGTCGTCCGCCGAGGTGAGCCCGGCGGTGGCCGCGTGCCGGACGAGCAAGGCCCGGGTGGCCGGCCCCATCAGCTCGGGCGAGCGTGCGGCGGTGTCGCACAGCCACCCGTACACGTCACGGCGGATCGTCTGGTCCTGGTCGGACAGCAGCGCGGAGGCACTGTGCAGGGGACCTGCCAGATCGGGGCGGCCGGCGAGCTGGCCGTCCACCGTGCGCAGCACCTCGACGGCGGCGCGGGCCCTGCCGCGTCCGGCCAGTGCGGTCCCGAGGGCGAGGGCCGCCCGGACCCGGTCCCGCGGGGCGCCGGGCAGTCGCAGGGCCTCGCTGAGCCGGGAGATCCCGGACGCGGGCCCCGGGCCGGCGCACTCCAGGGAGCCCAGTTCGGTCAGCAGCCGCTGCCGGCGCTCGTCGGGCAGCGGCTCGTCGAGGGCCCGGCGCAGAAAGGCGACGGCGGCGTCGGAACGGCCGTCGCGCAGGGCCAGACCGGCGGCGTCCTGGAGCACGCCCGGCGCCCAGGGGTCGCCCGCCGGGCCGGACAGCAGCAGCTGCCGGGCGACCGTCTCGGTGGGGGCGCCGCGGTGCAGCATCCGCTCGGCGGCCTGCCGGTGCGCCGCGCGCCGCCGGGCCGCGGGCACGCCGGTGAGCACCGCGTCCCGCAGCAGGGGGTGGGCGTACCGGGGGCGGCCGTCGGCGTCGGGGGACAGCACACCCAGGCCGGTCATCGCGGTGAGCCAGCCCGTCACCCGGGCCGGGTCGGCGTCCGCGAGCTCGGCGAGCAGCCCGCCCAGGCCTTCTGCGGTGCAGCCGGGGTCGCCGCCCTCCGTGCCGTCCCAGCCCTCCTCCAGGACGGCGAGCGCCCGCGCCACCTCGGCCGTGCCGGGCCCCGCGCTGTCCAGCCACCACGCCACGGCCGCCGGGTACGCGCCCGGGTACAGCGCGGCGGCGGTCTCCGGCACGGCCGGGTGCCGGTCCGGGTCGGCGAGGTCGTCGAGGAGGGCGTGCAGCAGCATCGGGCTGCCGGCGCCGGCCCGTACGCAGCCGTCGACCCATGCCCCGGTGGCCGCCGGGGCCCGGGTGCGTACCAGTCCGGCCGCCGCGTCCGCGGTGAGCGGGGCGAGGGTGTGGGTGTGGACGAGGGCGGGCGAGAGGGTGTGGGTGAAGCCCGGTGCGGGCGGGTCCACGTCGTACTGGCTGCGTTCGGTCACCACCAGCAGGATCGGCATCCGTAATCGGTCCACGTGCCGGGCGGACTCCACCAGCCAGCGGTACGAGGGGGCGTCGGCGAGGTGGACGTCGTCGACGGCGATCAGCAGCGGGGACTCGGCGGCGTACTCGCGCAGGACCCGCCACAGCAGGGCGGCCTGTTCGCGCTCGCCGCCGACGCCTTCCTGCTGCCCGGACCACTGGACGGGGCTGAGGAGTTGGCGGACGGCGGCGAAGGGGACGCCGGCGTCGCCGGGTGAGCAGCGGGCGCGCAGCACCCGCATGCCGTGGTCGGCTGCGTCCTCGGCGGCGGCCTCCAGGACGGTGGTCCGGCCGGTGCCGGTGGCCCCGCGCAGCAGCACCAGGCCGCCCGCTCCGGCCCGGGCGCGGGCGGCCCCGGCCGCGAGCAGCGCGGCGGCCTCGTGGTGTTCGCTCGGCTGGTCACCGTACGGTCCGGACATCCCTGCCTCCTTGCTCGGACGGGTCACCGTCGTAGACGTCGCGGTCGTCACAGACGTCACGGGCGTGGTGCGGGTCACAGACCTCGTGGTCGTCGTACCGCCGATCTCGTGGTGCCGCTCGTGGTGCTCCACGATTGCGCGGGTCCCGCCGGCCCCAGGAGTGTGGGGAACACACGCCTGCCACCGGCCCCGCAGAGGTGGCACGCACGTGGACATGGGGGAAACGCTTGCTCAGCTCATCGCGGACCACACATCCCGGCACGGCCGGCTCCGCCGAGCGGATACCGGTGGCGGTGCACGCCCCGGACCCGATCCTGCGGGAGGGGGTGCTGAGCCAGTTGCGCCGGTACCCGGAGATCGACCTCAGGGAGGAGCCGGGCCCGGGCACGGTGGCGCTGCTCGTCGACGACATGCTCGACGAGGCCGCGCTGACCCGGCTGCGCCGGCTGGTGCGCAGCGAGGGGGCGCGGGCGGTGCTCGTCGTGCGGTCCCTGCGGGAGGCCGAGCTGCTCGACGTGATCGAGTGCGGGGTGGGCGCGATCGTGTGGCGCCACGAGGCCACCGCGACCCGTCTGGTGCAGGCCGTCCTGGCGGCGGCCCGTGGTGACGGCGACCTGCCCGGCGACCTGCTCGGCCGGCTCATCACCCAGGTGGGCACGCTGCACCGCAGCGCGGCCGGCCGGCCGGGCGCCCCCGCCTCGGGCCTGACGTCGCGTGAGGTGGACGTGCTGCGGCTGGTCGCCGAGGGGTTCGACACCGGAGAGATCGCCAGCAAGCTGTCCTACTCCGAACGGACCGTCAAGAACGTGATGCACGGGCTCACCACCCGACTGCACCTGCGCAACCGGGCGCACGCCGTGGCGCATGCCCTGCGGGAAGGTTACATCTGACCGAACGGGCATCCGATACCGGCCCGTTGGGCGCTCCGCTCTGCCCCGCCGTCGTCCCCGGCGTGCCTGCGGGGACGGCCGTCCGGGAGGGCAGGATCGGACACGGCGGCAGGCGGACGAGTGAGACCGGGCACGGCAGGGCGGGCGGGAGCACGACGGTGATCCACGAGGTGGACGAGGTCCTCAAGGCCCTGCTCGGGGGTGGCGCGCTGACCGGTTCGGGTATCGACGTCGCCTTCGACGCCCCCACCCGGGACTGGGCCGCCCGCCGCAACGCCCCCACGATCAACGCCTACCTGTACGACATCCGGGAGGACGTGAACCGCCGCCAGCGCGGGCACATACCCGTGCTCGACGAGCGCGAGGTGGTCGTCAAGCGCCGCCAGCCGCCGCGCTGGTTCCGGCTGTCGTACCTGGTGACGGCGTGGACCAAGCAGCCCCAGGACGAACACCGGCTGCTGTCCGCCGTGCTGGCCACCCTGATCCCGCGCGAGCTGCTGGGTCCCGCCGAACTGCCCGGAGCGCTGGGCGCGCTGGGCATGGCGGTACCGCTGTCGGTGGCCGGTATCCAGACGGAGTCGCGTTCCCTGGCGGAGATCTGGTCCGCGCTCGGCGGTGAGCTGAAGCCGTCCCTCGACCTGGTGGTCACCGCGCCCTTCCCGGCCTACCCCGAGTACGACGCCGGGCCGCCGGTCACCGAGGGGGCGGCGGTCCGGTTGCGCGCCATGGACGGCGTCCCGTCCGAGGCGGAGGAGCGCGCGCACCGGCCACGGCAGGTGGCGGCGGCCCGGGACGCCCGGAAGGCGGCCGGGCGTCCCGGCGGGACGGGCCGGGTGACATGACCACGTCGACCCCGGCGTACGACGCTGCGGCGGCGGCGTCCGATCCCGCCGCCCCGCTCCTCGTCCGCCTCGCCGCCCTGCGCGACCGGGTCGCGCTGCTGGTCGAGCGCCGCTCGGCCGACGACCCCACGGCCACCGACCCCTTACGCGGCCTGTACCTGTCGGAGGAAGCGGTACGGCATCTGCTGCGCCCGGCGGAGCCCCTGCCGCCCGGGGCGCCCGGCCCCGCCGCGCCGACGGACGACCGCCTGGCGGCCCTGGCCGCCCGCCTCGACCTGACCGAGCTCGACACCACCCTGCTGCTCATCGCGCTCGCCCCCGACCTGGACCGCACGTTCGAGCCGCTGTACGGCTACCTCAACGACGACGTCAGCAGGCGGCGGGCCACCGCCGGCCTCGCCTTCGACCTGTGCGGGATCCCCGCCCACTCGGCGGGCGCCCGGGCCCGGCTGCACCCCTCGGCCCCGCTGTGCGCGCTGCGGCTGCTCACGGTTGAGGAACCCGAACGCCCCTTCCTCGGCCGCTCGTTGCGCGTGCCCGACCGGCTCGTGGCGCATCTGCTGGGCGACGACACGCCCGACGCCGCGCTCGCCGGACAGCTCCATCCGCTGCCGGCGCCCCCGCGGCCGTACGGCGAAGTCCCGGGTGACGACGGCGAGTTCACCGACTTCGTGCACCTGCTGGCCGCCCGGCTGGCCGCCGGTCCCCCGCTCTCCGTCTATCTCCGCGAGGGCCGCGAGGGCGACGGACTCGTCTGTGCCGCCGCCGCCCTGGACGCGGCGGGGCTGCCCGCCCTGCGCTTCACCGGCCCCGAGGACCGGGTGCCCGAGCTGCTGCGGGAGGCACGGCTCGGCGGGCACGCCGTCGTGGTCTCCGGCCTGCCGGACCGGCCGGGCGCGCTGCTCGGGGAGTTGCGGGCGGCGTCCGACGTCACCGTCCTGATCACCGGCCCGCGCCCGTACGACCCCCAGTGGTGCGACCACGACCCCCTCGTCCTGGAGGTGCCCCGGCGCCACGCGGGGGCGGTGGGCACCTGGTCGGCCGTGCTCGGCGAGGAGCCCGGCTTCGACCTGGCGGCCACCGTCGCGCCGTACCACCTGCCCGACGACCGGATCGCCCGCGCCGCCCGGGCCGCCCAGGGCCTCGCCGGTTTCGAGGGCGCCCCGCTCTCCCCCGCCCATCTGCGTGTCGCCGCCCGTCAGCAGTCCGCCTCCGGTCTGGAGCAGCATGCCCGCCGGATCCGTCCCGCCGTCGACTGGACCGACCTCGTGCTGCCCGACCGCCCGCTGACCGAGCTGCGGGAGCTCGCCCTGCGCGCCCGGCACCGCGACCGGGTCCTCGGCGACTGGCGGCTCAGCGCGGGCGGCGGCCGGGGCCGGGGTGTGCTCGGCCTGTTCGCGGGCGAGTCCGGCACCGGCAAGACGCTCTCCGCCGAGGTCGTCGCGGCCGAGCTGGGTCTCGACCTCTACGTGGTCCAGCTGTCGTCCGTGGTCGACAAGTACGTCGGCGAGACCGAGAAGAACCTCGAGCGCATCTTCACCGAGGCCGACCGCACGGACGCCGTGCTCCTCTTCGACGAGGCCGACGCCGTCTTCGGCAAGCGGTCCGAGGTGAAGGACTCCCACGACCGGTACGCCAACATGGAGAGCGCCTACCTGCTCCAGCGGCTTGAGTCGTTCGACGGCATCGCCCTGCTCACCACCAACCTGCGCGCCAACATCGACGAGGCGTTCACCCGGCGGCTGGACCTGGTGGTCGACTTCCCCTTCCCCGACGCCGGGCAGCGCCTCGCCCTGTGGCGGCACTCCCTGTCCCACGTGCCCTGCGCCGACGGCATCGACCCCGGTCCGGTGGCCGCCGACTTCGAGCTGGCCGGCGGCTCCATCCGCAGCGCCGTGGTGACCGCGGCGTACCTCGCCGCGGGCCGCGGCGACGCGGTCACCGCGGCCGACCTCCTGGAGGGCGCCCGCCGGGAGTACCGCAAGGCAGGCCGGCTGCTCCCCGGAGAGGGCTCCTGGTGAGGGGCCCTCGGACCGGTCGTGTCAGCCGTTCGCGGGGTGGACGATCAGCCATTCCTGATCGTCGGTGTTGGAGCAGTCGAAGATCGTGAGCTTGGCGTCGTTGCCGCCGGTGCTGTAACCGTCCACGTCCAGGCACTTGTTGTCGCTGGCGAAGTTGCGGATCCAGTAGGCGCCGCTCTGCTGCTTCTGCACCCACCACAGCTGGTTGTCGGCCGTCGTGCCGTCGCAGGTGAACTCGGTGACCGGGGTCCTGATGGGCTCGGCCCCGTAGTAGGGCAGGTCCATGCAGAGCTGGTCCTTGACGTTGCGGATCTGGAAGAGGGCACGGCCTCGCGGACCGCCCTTCTCGTACTTCACCTCCAGGTTCCACAGCTGGTTGTCGTGCGTGGTGCCGTCGCAGGTGAACTCGCGTACGGGGCCGTTGATCATGCCCTTGTCATAGTTCGGGATGTCCGCGCACTTCTTGGTGGTGGTGTTGCGCAGCAGGATGTTGCTCGCCGGCACGACGGGCGCCGGGGCCTTCTTGGTCGCGGCCGGCGCACCGCCGCCGCCACCGCCGCCCGAACCGCCGCCGCCACCCTTGTCGCTGTCGCCGGAGGCGGCCGTCGGTGTCCCGGCCGCGGCGGACTCGGGTGGGGCGGCCGAGGTGAGCGCCGGGGTGGGGGTCGGGGACGGTGCGAGGGTGGTGCCGGCTTCGGCGACCTTCTCGGTGGCGCCGGTGCCGACATTGGGTTTGTAGGCGATCCACAGCATCACGAAGGTGACCGCGAGGGCCGTGAAGACACCGAAGAAGGTGGCCAGCCAGCGGGGCAGGAAACCGCGCTGGACGTAAGTCCCCTCGACGGGCATCGGGTCGGTCCCGGACCGGAGCACGGACAGCGTGTACGGCCGCTGCTCCTTCGCCCCGAACCAGATGATCTTCCGCGGCTTCAGCGTCGCCTTCACGAACGCGGCCCGGCCCGGCTCGATCTGCACGTTGCTCGGGTGGATGTCGTACGACAGCTGGTCGCCGTTGTCGCTGCCGCCGACCGAGGCGGTGAGCCTGGTGTTGCCGAGATTGTCGACCGCCAGGCGCGGGCGCCCACGGAAACGGCCCTTCACCGTCGGCGGCACCAGCTCCACCCGCACCTCCGTGAACGGAGTGATCGTCAGGTTCCCCTCGGGGACCGTCGTCGCCTCCGGATGCTCCGTCGGCGTGATCCGCACCGCGTACGGGTTCGGACCGGCGGTCGCGTCCGGCGTACGCGGCGGCGCGAAGGTCAGCTCCACCGTCCCCGTCGTCCCCGGGTAGAGCCGAAGCGTCTGCGGTTCCACCGTCGTCCACGGAGCGACCGGCCCCACCGGCTCGAAACGGTACTCGTCGACCACGTCACCGGTATTGCGCAACCGCAACCGCACACGCGTACTGCCACCCGGATCCACCGTCGCGGAAGCCGGCTCGAGAGAAGTCCACAGACTCATGCCTTCACACCGTCAGTTTGATGGCTTCGAGCCGGCGCGAGTTGTCGAAGTGGCCGGCGGTATTGAGGTCGGGGCGTGCGTTGTTGCAGGTCTGGCCGTCCCAGTCCTGGTCGCTGATCTTGACCACGCTGCATGCCTGCCCGGAGCCGACGTTCCAGACGAAGGTCACCAGGTACGGATCGTCCTTCTTCGTGCTGCCGATGTAGTTGTCCTTGCCGTCGGCGACGATGGCCGTCCAGCTCGGCTTCCACGTGCCCTGGCCGTTGGTCGACTGGGGGTTGTACACCATGGCGTTGCCGGAGGAGCCCTGGACGCCGTACACCGCGACGTTGAGTGCCTTGATCGGCTTGCCTTGGCCGACCGTGCCGGCGACGGTGCCGTCGCACACCGGCTTCTGCCAGCCGTCGTCCTGGACGTAAGCGCGGTAGCAGACGTGCCGCCCGCTGGGGTCGTGTGCCGCCAGCCGGTTCACGGCGGTCGCCGCCGTGTCCGTCTTGGGTTTGGCCGTCACCGTGGCCTTGGCGCCGCCTCCGCCTCCGCCGCCGGACCCGCCCGCGTCACCGCTGTCGGCGGTCGGCGGTGCGCTGGTCATGGCGGGGGCCGGCGGCAGCGCCGGCGACGCGGTCGCCGAGGGGCTGGGTGCGAGGGTGGTGCCGGCTTCGGCGACCTTCTCGGTGGCGCCGGTGCCGACATTGGGTTTGTAGGCGATCCACAGCATCACGAAGGTGACCGCGAGGGCCGTGAAGACACCGAAGAAGGTGGCCAGCCAGCGGGGCAGGAAACCGCGCTGGACGTAAGTCCCCTCGACGGGCATCGGGTCGGTCCCGGACCGGAGCACGGACAGCGTGTACGGCCGCTGCTCCTTCGCCCCGAACCAGATGATCTTCCGCGGCTTCAGCGTCGCCTTCACGAACGCGGCCCGGCCCGGCTCGATCTGCACGTTGCTCGGGTGGATGTCGTACGACAGCTGGTCGCCGTTGTCGCTGCCGCCGACCGACGCGGTAAGCCTGGTGTTGCCGAGATTGTCGACCGCCAGGCGCGGGCGCCCACGGAAACGGCCCTTCACCGTCGGCGGCACCAGCTCCGCCCACACCTCCGTGAACGGAGTGATCGTCAGGTTCCCCTCGGGGACCGTCGTCGCCTCCGGATGCTCCGTCGGCGTGATCCGCACCGCGTACGGGTTCGGACCGGCGGTCGCGTCCGGCGTACGCGGCGGCGCGAACGTCAGCTCCACCGTCCCCGTCGTCCCCGGGTAGAGCCGAAGCGACGGGGGCTCCACCGTCGTCCACGGAGCGACCGGCCCCACCGGCTCGAAACGGTACTCGTCGACCACGTCACCGGTATTGCGCAACCGCAACCGCACACGCGTACTGCCACCCGGATCCACCGTCGCGGAAGCCGGCTCCAGAGAAGTCCACAGACTCATGCGCCGAAGCTACGAGGACGCCGGGAGCCGGGTCACCGGTCGCAGGGGCAGACGCCGGTGGGGAAGGGGCAGGGTGTGCTGCCCCGACGGCCCGGTCCGCGGGTCAGGAGGCGTTCACCGCCCGTCCCTGCGTCTTGCCCCGGCTGCGGTCCACGATGGCGACCACCTCGACCGGCGCTCCGGGCAGCGCCACCCAGCCCTCTTCGGACTCGGAACCTCGGGTGAGATACTTGGCCTTGATGCGCACCACGACCACGCCCCGCGCCCCCTGGCGGCTGAACTGCCGCGCGATGTAGCGGTCCGCGGTGAACTCCGGGTAGAGACGTCCCCGGCTGACCTGGGCGCCGGCCTGTGCCTCGGTGGGCGCGGGGGTGTTGGCGTCGGGGGTGGCACCGCCGGCCGAGTTGTGCTCCGCCATCGCGCGGATCCTCGCCATGTCGTCACCCCGGTACAGGGTCACCACGGTCTCGCCGCCCGCCTCCACCGCGGCCTCCACGGCGCTGTCGGACGTCGCCGCCGGAAGTTGCGTCTCCTGGGCGGAGAGGTCGTCCTCGGAGCTGTAGTCGTCGTCGCTCTCGGTCAGTTGGCTCGGGTTGGTGGCAAGCTCCAGCACGCGTTGCACGGTGGGCGCGCTCGCGGGGGCCGCCGGGCCGGCGGCGCCGTCACGGACCGCACGCTGTGCTGGTACCGGGCCCGCCATCACCTGCCGGGCGGTCTCCTCCGCCTGCTTTTCGGCCCAGTCGGAGGGGTCGGACACGCGCAGCCCGGAGCCGTTGTCCGTGCCCGGGACGGCGCCCTGGCTCTGCTGGATGACATGCGTCAGTTCATGGGCGAGGGTGGGCTTGTCGGTACCGTCCCACACCACGTGCGAGCCGGAGGTGTAGGCCTTCGCGCCGATATCCGCCGCTGACCGCTGGGCCACCGTGTCGGTGTGCACGCGGACCCCGCTGAAGTCGGCGCCCCCGTACCGGGCCTCCATCTCCGTGCGCAACGGCGTGTCCAGGGGACGCCCGGGGGTGCGCAGCACCTCGTGCACCGTCGACCGCTGCACCGACGGGCCGTGGCCGCAGCCCTCGGAGTGCTCGTGCCGTTCCTCCTGCACCGCACGGGCCACCGCCGCGTTGCCCGCCGTCCGCTGGAGTGCCAGCATGCGTTGCACGTGGGTGACCGGCGCGGCCGCGCGGCGGGCGGTGTCCTGTTCGGCGGTTCGCTGGGCCGGTGATCCGTGTGCGCGCACTACGTTCCCCTCGACGCTCGGTGGCTGTTCCTCCAGCCTTACCGGAGCACGCCGGACGCCGGAAGGTACCCAGGGGCATCGCTGGGGGCAACGTGACGCACTGCCCTTGGGGGCAAGGGGCCTGCCCCCGCCCCGGCACCGAAGGCCGTTCCCGCGGGTGTCCCGCGCGCGTGAGGGTGGAAGGCGTTCCTGTCTCGTACCCCGAGGAGAGCAGAGCATGCCGTCCTACCTGTCGCCCGGCGTCTACGTCGAGGAGGTGGCCAGCGGCTCGCGCCCCATCGAGGGGGTGGGCACGTCGGTCGCGGCCTTCGTGGGACTCGCGCCGACCGGTCCGCTGAACGAGCCGACGCTGGTGACCAACTGGAGCCAGTACGTCGCCTCCTTCGGCGAGTTCACCGAGGGGTACTTCCTCGCGCACTCCGTCTACGGCTTCTTCAACAACGGCGGAACGGCGGCCTACGTGGTCCGCGTCGGCGGCTCCGCCGAGGGCGCGCCCGTCGACGGCTCGGCCGGTACCGCTCCGGCCGCCGTGACCGGTTCCGCCGCCCCGGCCGCGCTGCCGCCGGCCGAGCCGCGGCAGCTCGGCACGTTCACGGTGACGGCCATCGCCCCGGGCAGCAGCGGCTCGCTGAGCGTCGAGGTCGCCGACCCGGAGGGCGAGGGGCCCGCCGAGCGGTTCAAGCTGATCGTCAAGGACGGCGACAAGCCCGTCGAGAGCTTCGACGTGACCGCCAAGAAGGGCGGCCGCAACTACGTCGTCACGCAGGTCAAGGAGCGCTCCAAGCTCATCACCGTCACCGAGGCCGCGCCGGCCGCGCAGCTGGCCCGCCCGGACAACCAGACGGTGGCCCTCCCGGCCCCGGCCGCCGCTCCCGCCGTACCGTCGGCCGGTGCGTCGTCCGGCGCTCCGGACGAGTCGCACCCCGGCCCGGCGACGTACCTCGGCGACTCCGCCGACCGCACCGGCTTCGGCGGCCTGGAGGCGATCGACGAGATCTCCATGGTCACGGTGCCCGACCTGATGGCCGCCTACCAGCGCGGCGCGATCGACCTGGAGGCCGTCAAGGCGGTCCAGCTCGGGCTGATCGCGCACTGCGAGCTGATGGGCGACCGGGTCGCGATCATCGACCCGCCGCCGAGCATGAACGCCCGCCAGATCCGCGTCTGGCGGCAGGAGACCGCGGGTTACGACTCCAAGTACGCGGCGTTGTACTACCCGTGGATCAAGACCTTCGACCCGGCGAGCGGCCAGTCCCGGCTGATCCCGCCGAGCGGCCACGTCGCCGGCGTCTGGGCCCGCAACGACTCCGAGCGCGGCGTCCACAAGGCACCCGCCAACGAGGTCGTACGCGGCGCGGTCGACCTGGAGATCCAGATCACCCGCGGCGAGCAGGACCTGCTCAACCCGATCGGCGTCAACTGCATCCGCGCGTTCCCGGGCCGCGGCATCCGGGTGTGGGGCGCGCGCACCCTGTCCTCCGACCCGGCCTGGCGCTACCTGAACATCCGCCGGTACTTCAACTACCTGGAGGAGTCGATCCTCATCGGCACCCAGTGGGTGGTGTTCGAACCGAACGACCACGCCCTGTGGGCCCGCATCCGGCGCAACATCTCGGCGTTCCTGGTCAACGAGTGGCGCAGCGGCGCGCTCTTCGGCCAGCGGCCCGAGGAGGCGTACTACGTCAAGTGCGACGAGGAGACCAACCCGCCGGAGTCGGTCGACGTCGGCCGGGTCGTCTGCGAGATCGGCATCGCCCCGGTCAAGCCCGCCGAGTTCGTGATCTTCCGGCTGGCCCAGTTCTCCAGCGGCAACGGGGAGTTGGAGGAGTAGGACTCCCCTCCGTACGCCCTTCCCCCAGTAGGACCCTCACAAGGACAGCGAACACATGAGTCTCCAGCCGGGTGACGCCCTCACCTCACACAATTTCGGCCTCCAGATCGACGGCGTGATGGTCGAGTACCTGGCCGAGGTCAGCGGCCTCAGCATCGAGCAGGACGTCATCACCTACCAGCAGAACACCCCCAACGGCCAGAACGTGGTCAAGAACCTGCCGGGTGTGAAGAAGAACGGCACCTGCACGGTCGTCCGCGGTATGACCCAGTCGGCCTCGTTCACCCAGTGGATCAACGAGTCCATCTCGGGCCAGATGACCACGGCCCGCAAGAACGCCTCCATCATCATGATGGACTTCCAGAACAACCCGGTGAAGCGCTACCACCTGCGCAACGCCTGGTGCAACAAGATCGACGCGAGCACGGTGAAGGCGGGCGAGGCGTCCGCCCTCACCGAGACGGTGACCATCGCGTTCGAAGAACTGGTCATCGAGTAATGCGGCGAACGGCTGCCAGGGCCGGCGGCGCCGTCACCTACTCCGGCGCGGAGGCGCCGGGGGCGGAGGCGGGTGCCGAGGTGCCCGGGCCGGGGCCGGAGTCGCTGCCGGCCCCCGCTCCGGGGCCCGCCCCCGTGCAGCAACAGGAGTCACTGCGCACGGAGTTCCCCTTCCAACTGCCGCGCGGGTACGTCGACGAGGCGGGCACCGTCCACCGGGACGGTGTGATGCGCCTGTCGACGGCGCGGGACGAACTCGTCCCGCTGCGCGATGTGCGGGTGCAGGAGAACCCGGCGTTCCTGTCGGTGGTGCTGCTGGGCCGGGTCATCACCCGGCTCGGCACGCTGCCCTTGGTGCACGACGGGATCGTGGAGAACATGTTCGCCTCCGACCTGGCCTTCCTCCAGGACTTCTACCGCCAGATCAACGCGGAGGGCCACACCCGGGCCGCCGTGCGGTGTCCGCACTGCGCGGAGCCGTTCGAAGTGGAACTCGGCGGGAGCCGCCTGGGGGAATCGTGACGTACGCGACCGACCGGCTGCACGAGGAGATCGCGTACGTCGCCTACCACTTCCACTGGAGCCTGGAGGAGATCCTGGACCTGGAACACCACGACCGCCGCCGTTACACGGACCAGATCGCGTCCCTGGTGACGCGGGCCGGCGCGGAGGGCTGAGCGGTGGGTTTCCTGGACCGGTTCCGCAAGCGGACGCCTGCCGAGGGCGCCGCCGGCGCCGCGGTGGGCCCGGAGCCCGCGAGCGGTGACGTACCGACGGGCGGGCGGCCGGTGGTGGCCGCCTCCTGGCCGGGGCTGCCACCGATCCAGCGGGCCATGGCTCTCGGCCCGGCCGGGGTCGCCGACGCCCGGTTCGGGGGGCGGCTGCCGACGTGGCAGAACCCGTCGTTCATGGGCACGGCGTCCCATGCGGTGCTGGACGGGCGGTCGAGCGCGATGCTCGGCGACACGTTCCGCTCGTCGGCGGCACGGCCCGTGTCCGGCCTCGAAAACCCGGTCGGCGTCCTGCCGTTGGCCGGTCCTCCCGGACAGCCGGTGGTGCAGCGGGCCCCGGCGGTACCGCTGCGGCTGCTTCCGCCGCGGGTGCCGGGTGGTGTGGGCGAGGGGCCGCGTACGGTGGGCACGGCCGCTGCGGCGGGCGGATCGGCCTCACCTGCCCGAGCGGTCGTACCGAGGGGGCCGGTCGCTCCCGGCGGACCTACCGCCATGTCCGCGTCGACTCCGACCGGGGCGACCGCGCCCGGCGGGGCCGCCGCGTCCACCTCCGTGTTCTCTTCGGCCCCGCCCGCCGGAGACACCCCGCCGAGCGGGCCCACCGCCTCCAACCCCGCCTTCACGTCGACCCCACCGGGCACCGACACCCCGCCAAGCAGGCCCACCGCCTCCAACGCCGCCTTCACGTCGACCCCACCGGGCACCGACACCCCGCCGAGCGGGCCCACCGCGTCCCCCTCCGCGTTCGCGTCGACCCCGTCCGCCGGAGCCGTGCGTACGGGCGGGCAGGCGCCCTCGGTCCAGCGGGCGGGCGCCGGCGGCTCGGTGCCGCCCGCGTCGGCGCGGGCGGCCACGGTTTCCGGTCCGGATGTCCCGGTGGTGTCTCCCGAGCCGCCCTCCGCACCGGCGGTGAACGCGCCGCTCCCCGTCTCCGGGCTCCGGGTGACACCTGTCCCGGCGGGCTCTTCGCCCCGGCCGAGGTCCCTGACACGGGCACGCACCGGGGCGACGGCGGTTCAGCGGCGGACACTCCCGGTGGCGCGACGGCTCCCCGCGCCTGCGGGCGGCGCGCCCTCGGGCCCGACGACGTCGAAGGACACGGACGGGTCACCCACGTCATCACCGGACGGCGGTCAGGACGCCGCCGCTCACGGCGCCGCACCCGCGCCCATCGTCCAACGCCGGCTCGCCCCGCTCACGAGCGCAACGCCCGCGACACCGACGGCCGGTGGCCAGGACAGTACGGCTCACCGCTCCGAACCCGCGCCCACCGTCCAGCGACGGGCCTCCACACCCGCGAACGACACGACACCCAACGCGCCAACGGCCCCACAGCCGAGCGAGCCACCCACTCCAACGCCGAACCACACCCCGGCCGGCACGAAGCACCACACCGCACCCGCACCCACACCCGCACCCACACCCACACCCACACCCACACCCACACCCACCATCCAGCGACGGCCCTCCGTGTCCACCAGCGGATCACCCACGCCACCGCTGGACCACACCCCGCCCGCTGCGGCTCACCGCACCGCGCCCGCGCCCACACTCCGGCGGACGGCGACATCGCCCGGTGGTGTCACGGCGACCGGCGGTTCGGCGACCGGTGGCATCCCTGTACAGCGATCCCTGACCGACGGCCCCGCCCCCACAACTGCCCCGGGCCCCGACGACAGCCAAGGTGCGGACTCCGGCGCCGAGCATGCCCACGGAGGTCTCCCCGTCACGGCCGCCGCGTCCTCGGCTCCGCCCGCGACGACCGGCCGCCCCGACGAAACCCTGCCCGTCGTCCAACGACAGCCGGGTGCCAACGCCCCCTTGCCCAGCACTGCGTCGGCGGACAGCCGCCACGCCGGCACCGGGCACGCCCAGGGAGACCTCCCCGCCACAGCCGCCGCCCCGGCCCCCTCGGCGCCGCCCCCGACGACCGAGCGCCCCGGCGCAGCGCCTCCCGTCGTCCAGCGACAGTCGGCCACCGGCTCGGGCCGCCCCACGCCTTCCGCCGCCGCGGCCACTCCGCAGCCCCGGTCGGTGGTGGACGCACAGCAGGTCGCGCCGCCCCCGAACACACCGACCACCACACCGATTTCCGAACCGGCCACGCCCAGCGCTTCACCCGCGCCCGACGTGAACACGCCCCCCGCTCAGCGGACCACGGCGCCGACCGGCAGCGCGCCCGCGCCCGCGCCCGACACAACACCCTCCATCCAGCGCAGCGCGACCCGCCACACGCCCCGCCTCGGCCTCGGCGCACCGATCTCCTCGCTGCCCGCCGCCCCCGCGGCCCCGTCCGTCCAGCCGAGCCCCGGGGCCCGGCCAACCGCGCCCACCCGACACGATCCGCCGGCCCGGCCGAGCGCACCCGCACCCGCGCCCGCACCCGCGCCCGTGCCGGTAAACGCCCCCGATGCCCCCAACTCCCCCGCCGCAATTCCACCCGTGGTGCAGCGCGTCACCCCGGCCACCACGCCCGCCACGGCCCCGGCTGCCGCTCCCCGCCGTTCCTCCCTCGGCGCTCCCATGACCACCCCGCCCGCCGACGCGACGCGCCTCGTCGACGCACCGGCCCCGGCGGCCCCGCCCCCCGCCCTGCCCCTGGCCCCGGCCGTACCGCAGTCGGCGTCGACGCCGGGCCCGACCACCGTGCAACGCTCAGCCGCCCCACGCTCGCCCGCCCTCACCCGGCTCACCCCGCCGCACCGTCCCACAGGCACCACGCCCCCCACCGGCCGTACTCCCCTGCCGGTAGCCCCTCTCACGCCGCCCCCGCCTCCAGGCACCGCCACGCCTCCGGGGCCCGCCGCTCCCCAGGGCACCGCCACGCCTCCGGGCCCCGCCGCGCCCACCGCTCCCGCCACGCCCCTCCCCGTCGTCCAGCGTTTCGGGAAGAGGGCGAAGAAGCCGGCCAAGGGCTCGGCCACCGGTGCCCTGGCGGCCGCCGCGGCGGCAACCGTCGCCGACACCTTGTCCAGGCCGCCCGTCACCCGCCGGGCAGAGGCGCCGCCGCCCCCGTACACGGCCCAGGCCGCCGCTCCACCCCCGTACACGGCCCAGGCCGCCGCTCCACCCCCGTACACCCCGTCTCCCGGTGGACCACCCCCGCCCGAGTACGCGGCGATCGCGCCGGGTGCCTTCGACCCGAGGGAGCTGACCGACTTCCAGCTGGACGAACTCGTGCACCGGATCATCGGCCGCATCACCCGTCTGATCCGCACGGAACTCCGCCTGGACCGCGAACGGATCGGCAAGCTCCGCGACCCCCGCCGCTGACCGGCCCCCGACCGACCAGGAACCACAGGAACGACAGAAAGGCCCACCCGCGATGTCCCGCCAGGACCCGGGCTCCACCATCTGGTTCAGCCTCAGCATCGACGGCGAGAGCCTCGGCTACTTCAACGGATGCGAGGGGCTGTCGTCGCAGGTGGAGGTCGAGCACCGCCAGGAGGGCGGCAACAACGGCTTCGTCTGGCAGCTGCCGACCCGGGTCACGTTCTCCACGATCCGGCTGACCCGCCCGCTCACCCCGGACACCACCAAGGTCGCAAAGTGGATCTCGTCCGTGCAGACGGGGATCAAGCGGCCCACCGCCCAGATCGCGGCGCTGCGCGCGGACGGTTCCGAAGTGGCTCGCTGGGGGCTGATCGACGTACTGCCGGTGAGCTGGACCGGTCCCACCCTCGACCCCGCCAACCCGGCCGTGGCGACCGAGGTCCTGGAGATCGCCCACCACGGGTTCACGGACTGAGGGGACGGACCAGCATGGCCAAGGGCAGCAAGGGCGGCGCCGGCAAGAGCCTCGTACGCGCCACGCTCGCGATCCACGAACCGCCCGTCGGTGGCAGCACGACCCCCGGCGGGATCATCAAGACGTTCGGCTTCGACTTCAATCCGGCGCAGCTGTCGCTGACCCGGCACGCCGAGTGGAAGACCACCCCCGCGCAGATCGAACGGGACGGCTCCCTGCCGGAGTTCATGGGCTCCCGGCCCCGGGAGATGAGCGTGGAGATCTTCCTCGACTCCTCCGACGAGCCGACCAGCAACACCGTGCTGAAGAAGGTCGAGTCGCTGCTCGACTGCTGCGAGGTGACGACCAAGAGCATCGCCGCGAAACAGCCTTCGCCACCCTGGGTGGTGCTCCAGTGGGGGTCCTTCTCCACCGCCCGGTTCACGGCCTACGTCAGTTCCGTGGAGGCCACCTACACGCTCTTCGGGACGACCGGCGTGCCCATCCGCGCCACCTGCCGGCTGCAACTGCACGAGATCCCGAGCAGGACCAAGGGGCAGAACCCGACGTCAGGCGCGCTCACCGCGCAGCGCGTGCACCGCGTCGTCGCGGGCGACTCGCTTCAGTCGCTGGCCTGGCGGGAGTACGGCAACGCGGCCGCCTGGCGGGCCATCGCCGAGGCCAACGGCATCGACGACCCCGCGCACCTGCCGACCGGCACCGAGCTCGTACTGCCCGCCGCCGAGGAGGTGCGTGCCTGATGGTGCGGTCCGCGTTCTCGAACGTCGTCGAGGTGAAGATCGGCGGGGCCAAGCTGCCCTCCGAGTTCGCCCGGGCCCTCGTCGACAGCTACGTCGACCAGGGCGTCGGCGTGCCGGCCGCGTTCCGGCTGACCTTCCGGGACCCGTACCGGCTGATCCTCGGCAAGCTGGGCGTCACCTTCGGCACGCCGGTCGTCCTCGCCCCGGTCGCCGACGGGCAGGGCGCCTCCGATCCGCTGCTGACGGGCGAGGTGACCGGTCTTGAGGCCGACTACGACGGCACCGGCACCTTCACCGTGATCCGCGGCTACGACTTCGGGCACCGCCTGCTGCGGCAGCGCCGGGTGGCCGCCTACCGCAACCAGAGCGCCTCCGACATCGCCCGGAAGCTGGCCGCCCAGGACGGGGTGCCGGTCGGGCGGATCGAGTCGACGAGGACGGTGTACGAGTTCATCAGCCAGTCCAACGTCACCGACTGGGACTTCCTCGCGCGGCTCGCCGACGAGAACGAGATGGTGATGTCGGTGGACGCGGACGGGAAGTTCCAGTTCGTGAAGCCCAAGTCGGCTTCCGGCGCGCCCTCGCCGAACACCGACGGCGACAAGAGCCCGTTCGTGCTCCAGGCCGGACACGACATCCTGCGGCTGCGGGCCGCGGTCACGGCCGCCGACCAGGTCGGCAAGGTCGAGTCGCGCGGGTGGGACGTGACCACGAAGAAGAAGCTCACCGCCACCGCGCCCGCGACCGACAACCCGGGTATCGGCATCGGGACCACGCCGGGCGCGGCGGCCGGGAAGTTCAAGACGGCCAAGCTGGTCGACACGGGCACGCCCTACGACAAGCAGAACGAGGTGAAGTTCGCCGCCGACGCCCTCGCCGACGACGTCACCGGCGCGTTCGCCGAGCTGGAGGTCGTCGCGCGGGGAAATCCCAAGCTGCGTCCGGGAGTTCCGGTGGCGCTCGCGGACGTGGGCCGGCCGTTCGAGGGCAAGTACACCGTCACCTCCGTACGGCACGTCTTCGGCGACGGCAAGCACTACGAGGCCTGGGTGACGGTCAGCGGACGGCAGTGGCGTTCGCTGTACGGGCTCAGCTCCAGCGGCGCGGACACCGCGCCCCGACTGCCCAGCGTGGCCAACGCCCTGGTCACCGACGTGAACGACCCGCTCAAGCAGGGGCGGGTCCGGTTGCAGTTCCCGTGGCTGGACGACACCTACGTCAGCGACTGGACGCGGACGGTGCAGCTGGGCGGCCTCGGCGGCGGCGGCATCTTCCCGATGGACGTCAACGACGAGGTGCTCGTCGCGTTCGACCGGGGAGCCCTCGATCATCCGTTCGTGATCGGTGGGCTGTACAACGGCAAGGACAAGCCGACCGTCGTCAGTGACGTGCCGCTGCACGACACCGTGCGCAAGAAGGCGAGCCGGCACACCGTCTCCGACCGGGACGGCAACCGTATGGATCTGCTCAGCCAGAAGACCGGCGGCCGCAAGCAGGGCGTCCGGCTGACGTCCGGCGACAAGCAGCTGGTCATCCACCTGGACCGGACGAAGACCGAGATCGTCGTGGACAGCAGGGGCTCGGTCACGATCAAGGGCAGCCGGTCGGTGTCGGTCGAGGCCGGCACCGATCTCACGCTGAGCGCCCGGCGCAGCCTGACCATCAAGAGCGGCGGCCCGCTCAGCATCCAGGGCGGCGGCATGGTCAATGTGAGGGCCGCCGGCGAGATCGGGGTGAACGCGGCGGGTGCCCTGAACCTGAACGCCCTGGGCGTCGCGAACCTCACCGGCGTCGGCACCGTGCAGATCACGTCGGCCGCCAACACGACGATCAAGGCGCCGACCACCCTGGTCGGGTCCCCCGTGTTCGGCGTCACCACCATCCCCGTGCCGATGGTGATCCCGTGACCGTGACCGTTTCCGTGGAAGGCGGGGTGTGGTTCTGATGGCCGAACAGTTCGTCGGCTCCGGCTGGTCGTTTCCGCTGCGCATCGGGCCGACCGGCGGGATCGCCCTGGTCAGCGGGGAGCGGGAGGTCGAGGAGGCGATCCGGCTGGTGCTGTCCACCGCGCCGGGCGAGCGTCCGATGCGGCCGGACTTCGGCTGCGCGATCCACGACCTGGTGTTCGCGCCGGTCAACGAGCAGACCGCGGGCCGCATCCAGCACGAGGTGCACGTCAGCCTCGACCGCTGGGAGCCGCGCATCGAGGTAGACGACGTCGAGGTCACGGCCGGCTCCGACCAGAGCGTGCTGTACATCGACGTCCGCTACTCGATCCGCGGCACCAACAACCCGCGCAGCCTGGTCTTCCCGTTCTACGTCATTCCGTCCCACGACGAGCCGGACGGCACCTCCCCGGCTCCGGAAAGCGACCGCTGATGGCCCTGCCCTCCCCCAACCTCGACGACCGCCGCTTCCAGCAGTTCGTCGACGACGCCAAGCGCTACATCCAGCAGCGCGCCCCGGAGTGGACCGACCACAACGTCTCCGACCCCGGCGTCACCCTGGTCGAGACGGTCGCCCACATGGCCGACCAGATCGTCTACCGGCTCAACCGGGTGCCGGAGAAGAACCACCTGGCGTTCCTGGACCTGGTGGGGATCACCCTGTTCCCGCCGTCCGCCGCCCGCACGGACGTGACGTTCTGGCTGTCGGCGCCCCAGGAGGAGCCGATCTCCGTGCCGGCCGGCACCGAGGTCGCCACCGTGCGCACTGAGAGCGAGGAGGCGGTCGTCTTCGCCACCGAGCGCGAACTGACCGTCGTACCCTGCGAGTTGCGTCATCTGCTGGTGCAGCACCGGGGTGCGGCGGCGGTGGAGCGGACGCATGACCTCCCCGAGGAGGACAAGGACCTGCTGTGCTTCTCGGAGTCCCCCGACCCCGGCGACTGCATGCTGCTGGGCCTGACCGCGGCCGTGCCGCACTGCGCGCTCGCCCTGGACCTGGACAGCCGGGTGGACGGCGTCGGCGTGGACCCGCGGCAGCCGCCGCTGGTGTGGGAGGCGTGGACCGCGGACGGCTGGCAGCCCTGCGAGGTCGACCGGGACGGCACGGGCGGCCTCAACCGCCCGGGTGAGGTGGTCCTGCACGTCCCCGGCGGGCACGTGCTGTCCCGCAACGCCGGCCAGGAGGCGGGCTGGATCCGCTGCCGGGTCACCGAACCCCTTCCCGGCCAGCCCTTCTACACCACCTCCCCCACCGTCCGGGCCGCCGAGGCCTTCACCATCGGCGGCACCACCTCCGTCGTCCACGCGGAGACGGTGTACGACGAGGCGCTCGGCGAGTCCACCGGGCTGCCCGGACAGCGGCTGCGGCTCGCGCACGCTCCCGTGGTCGGCGACGAACCGCCGGTGCTGCTCCAGACCGCCGAGCACGACGGGTGGGTGGACTGGCAGGTCGTGCCGCACTTCGCGGCCTCGGGCCCGTACGACCGGCACATCACCCTCGACGCCACGACCGGCGAGATCGCCTTCGGCCCGGCCGTGCGCGAACCCGACGGCTCCCTGCGCCAGTACGGGACGGTCGCCCCCAAGGGTTCCCCGGTCCGCGCCCGCCGCTACCGCACCGGCGGCGGCCGCGCGGGCAACGTGGCCCGGGGCGCCGTGCAGATCCTGCGCACCTCCATCCCGTACGTCTCCGAGGTCGTCAACCGGGAGGCCGCGCGCGGCGGGGTCGACGGGGAGACGGTCGAGGAGGCGAAGGTCCGCGCGCCGATCACCCTGCGCGCCCAGGAACGGGCGGTGACCCTGCGCGACTACGAGGAACTGGCCCGCCGCGCCGCACCCGAGACCGCGCGCATCACCTGCCTGGAGGGCGAGGAAGGCGAACACGGGGCGTACGCGGTACGGGTCCTGGTCGTCCCGCAGGCGGTCGCGGACCCGGGCGGGCGGCTGCGCTTCGAGCAACTGGTCCCCGGTGACGCCCTGTTGGACCGCATCACCCGGCACCTGGACGAACGGCGGCTGATCGGGACGCGGCTGGCGGTGGGGCCGCCCTACTACCAGGGCGTGACGGTGGTCGCCACGGTGCACGCCTTCCGGGGTGCCGATACCGACCGGGTGCGGCGGGAGGCGCACGACGCGCTCTACCGGCACCTCGACCCGCTGACCGGTGGCGCGGAGGGGAAGGGCTGGCCGTTCGGGCGGCCCGTGCAGTCCGGTGAGGTGTTCGCGGTGCTCCAGCGCGTGCCGGGGGTGGAGCTGGTCGACCAGGTGGTCCTGCATCCCGCCGACCCGCTGTCCGGCAAGCGCGGGGAGGCGACCGACCGCATCGACCTGTCGCCGCCGTCGCTGGTGTTCTCGTTCGACCATCGCGTACGGGTGATCGGGGACGGCTCCTGATGAGAGGTTCCATCGACGGTCTGGGCTCCTCCGCGCCGATCGGCATGATGCTGCCCGCCGTGTTCGCCGACGACGATCTGGCCCAGCGGTTCGTCGCCGGTCTGGACGAGGTGATCGCGCCGATCCACAGCGTGCTGGACTGCCTGGACACCTACTTCCGGCCGTCCCTCGCCCCGCTCGACTACGCCCGGTGGCTGGGCGTCTGGGTCGGCGCGGAGACCGACGGCAGCGAACCCGAGCCCCTGCTGCGGGCCGCCGTGGCCGCCGCCGCGTATCTGCACCGCATCCGCGGCACCCGACGCGGGCTGGCCGAGGCGGTGCGGCTGGCGTTCGGCGTGGAACCGGAGATCAGCGAGAGCGGGGGCGCCGACTGGAGCGCCCGCCCGCTCGGCCCCGTCCCCGGCGAACCGCGCCCCCGGCTGCACGTCCGTCTGCGGCTGCCCGACCCGACCGCCGCCGACCGGCACCGCCTGGACACCCTGGTGGCCGCCGCCCGTCCCGCCCACATGCCGTACACGGTCCAGGTGACCGCCGCGGACACCACCCGACCCGCCGAAAGGACCCCGGAGAGATGACGACCACCCAGAACTGCGCCGAATGCGGCACCCGCGCGGAACCGGGGCAGTCGTTCTGCGACGCCTGCGGGGCGGTGCTCGGCTGGACGGACCGGGCGACGGCCCGGGCCGCGACCGGGGCCTCGACGGCAGCGGCCGGCGGCTCCGGGGACCGTTCCGGTGAGGGACCGGCGGGCGACCCGGGGAACGCCGTGGCGGCCAGGCCCGCTACGGCGGCGGCCCGTTCCGGCGACGAACCGGCGGGCGACCCGGCTCAGGCGCGGCGCACCGCGCCCTCGGCCCAACCGGCCGCCCCTGCCTCCGCACCCGCACCCGCCTCGGCGACCGCCGCCCCGGCCGACGCGGGCCCCGGCTGGGACGCCTTCTCTCGCCCGGACGGCGGCACCGGCCTGGCGCGCACTCCACGGGACCCGCTGGGCGAGTCCACTGCGACCGGTGATTCGGACGCCGGCCCGGACGGCCACGGCGAGAACACCGCCGACGCCGGCACTCCGCCCGAGGACCCCGACACCGTTCCCTCGCCCACCGCCGCCCGTCCCTCCGCACCCGCCCACGCCCACGCCCACGCCCCCGCTCCCGCTCCCGTGGACGAGACCGCCCCCACCGAACCCGTCCCCAGCGCGGGCCCGGCACCGGCCCCCGGCCACCCGGACGGCCTGACCGACCGCGCCCGCCAGCTCCTCGTGCCCGTCTCCGACCCGGATCCGCGCCCCACCGCGTCGCCCTCCGTCGCCCCGGTGCTGCCCGGCCGTCCGGCCCCGCAGCGTCCGCAGGTCGTCCGGGCCCCGGGTGAGGAACTCGGCGCGGACGGCGGGATCCCGTGCCCCTGGTGTGCCACGCGCAACCGGCCCGACCGGCACTACTGCGCCCGGTGCGCGATGCCCATGGCCGGGGAGGGCCACACCCCCGCGCGCCTTCCGTGGTGGCGCCGGCTGTGGGGATACGGCAACCGCGAGACCCCGTGGGCCGGCGACCGCCCGCGGCTGCGCCGTGCCTTCGACCGCGTACTGACCTGGCTCGGGGCGGCGCTCGTGCTGACCGTGCTGATCGTGCTGGCCGTCAACATCCCCAACGGCGTCCAGGCGACCCGCGACCACTTCGCCAAGCGGGCCCCGGTCGCCCCGGACAAGGTCACCGCGTCCCGCTCCTACCCGGGGCACAAGCCCGAGCTGGCCTTCGACAAGCTCAGCAACACCTGGTGGGGTCCGGGGGTGTCCGAGTCCGGCCAGGGCCAGTGGATCGAGGCCCGCTTCGACCAGCCGACCCGGCTCCTCGACCTGATCATCACGCCGGGGACGTCGACCCACGCCGACCAGCTCACCAAGTCGGCCCTCCCGCACCGCGTCGAGGCCCGCGTCACCACGGCCGACGGCAAGACCACGACCCGTGAACTCACCCTCGACCAGGGCGCCGGCGCCCAACGCCGCGCCTTCCGGGTCGGCGAGGTCACCGCGGTCCGCCTCACCCTCGAATCCGCCTACCAGCCCTCCGCGAGCAAGCAGGTGGCCATCGCCGAGATCGAGTTCTTCGGCCCGTCGAACGCGAACTGAGACACGGGCGGCGCCCCGGCGACGAGGCCGTACCCGCGCCCTGACTCGCGTGAGGAAGTTCCCAGGCCCCCGTCACCCGGGGCGGCTATGCTCGACAGCGCGAGGCGCCTCGTTCTCGATTCCACGAGGTGCCTTTCGTTTCCGCCCTATCGGTGGTACTTCGCCGTCTCGGGGTCAGAGTCGGGGCGGCGAAGCAACCGATGCCCGCAACGGCTACAGCGGGGCGAGGAACGTCAGCACGGAGGCGTCCTCTTCGATCAGCGGGGTGAGGGCTGCGTTGAACGGGCCACCGTACGGGGCGTTCAGATGCGCCTGGAAGGCGTCCTCGTCCCGGTACACCTCGAAGATCCAGTAGGCGCGCGGAGCCGACTCCTTGGTGTAGACGTCGAAGACGAGGTTGCCCTCCTCCTCCCGCACCTTCAGGGCGTACTCACGGATCAGGCGGGAGACCTCGTCCTCCGCCCCTTCACGGGCGGTGAACTCGGCGAGCAGGGTCTTCTTCATGGTCTCGTGTCCTCGGTCCTTGGTTCTCGGTTCTCGGTTCTCGGAGGTACATGTCCAGGGATCGGAAGCGGCCTGTCCGTCAGGCGCCTTCGGCGGTGGCGAGCTGCGCCAACTGGCTCTCCCAGGGCGGATTGGGGCCGGCCACCGAGCAGGTCAGGGCCGCGACCCGGGTGCCGAACACACACGCTTCGGCCACCTCGCCGAGCTCAAGGCCGGTCAGCCTGCCGCCGAGCTGTCCGCGGGTACCGAGGTGGTGCAGCAGGCCCGCCGTGAAGGAGTCCCCGGCGCCGACCGTGTCGACCACCCGCGTCTGCACGGCGGGCACCCGCACCCGTTCACCGTCGAGTGAGGCCAGGACGCCGTCGGCGCCGCGGGTGATCACCACCAGCCGCGCTCCGGCGGCGTGCCAGATGTCGCACGCCCGCTCGGGTGATGTTCCGGGCAGGAGGAGTTCCAGGTCGTCCTCGCTCAGCCGCAGTACGTCGGCGAGGCCGCACCAGTGCGCCAGCCGGGCACGGTAGGCCTCGGGGCGGACCAGCAGCGGCCGGACGTTGGGGTCGATGCTGATGGTGGCCCGGACAGAGGCCGCGGCCAGGAACTCCTCGACCACCGCCGCGCCGGGCTCGCGGACCAGCGCGAGTGAGCCGGTGTGCACACAGGCGGTTCCGGACAGATCCACCCCTGCCAGCTCGGCCGGCGTCCACTGCCAGTCGGCCGTGTTCTGCGCGTGGAAGGAGAACGCCGCCTGCCCCAGGGCGTCCAGTTCCGCCACCGCCAGCGTGCTCGGCTCGGCGGCCGCGACGGCATCCGACAGATCCACGCCGGACGCCTCCAGGTGGGACCGGAACAGGCGGCCGAACACATCACCGGACAGGCGTGCGAGGAAGCGGGCCGGAGTGCCGAGACGAGCCAGGGCCACCGCCGTATTCGCAGGTCCGCCGCCCGGCAGCACCCGCAGCGCGAGTTCGTTCGAGGCGCTTGCCGGTTCGGCGAAGGCGTCCGCGACGCACTCTCCCAAAACCGTGATCTGACGCGGGCTCATGGGCTGCTCTTCTCTCGGATAGGTCGGACGAAAGAGTCACCTCACGACGCGGCTGCCGGCCGGCTGCGCAGGGGTGACGTCCACGGACGTTGCCGATTTGTGACGGGTGGAAGGCATTGACGTTGCCGGGATGCGGAGTCCATCATCCTCGCCAGGCGGTGTCAACGATGACATAAGTCAACGATGACACTCCCGGGCGACATGCTCTGAACCCACCCCGTGCCGCTCGCTATCCCACAGGAGTCGTTCATGTCTCGCACCACTCGTCTGTCCTCCTCCCTCCTCAGAGTCGCCGCGGTCACGGGCGTCGCGGCCCTGACCCTGACGGCCTGCGGATCCGGCTCCGGATCGAGCTCCACGAGCTCCGGCTCCGGCGCCGTCAAGGTCGGTCTGATCACCAAGACCGACACCAACCCGTTCTTCGTGAAGATGAAGGAGGGCGCGGAGAAGGCCGCCAAGGCGGACGGCGCCCAGCTGGTCACCGCGGCGGGCAAGTTCGACGGTGACAACGCCGGTCAGGTCACCGCCATCGAGAACATGGTCGCCTCCGGTGTGAAGGGCATCCTGATCACCCCGAGCGACTCCAAGGCGATCGTGCCGGCGATCCAGAAGGCCCGTGCCAAGGGAGTCCTCGTCATCGCGCTGGACACCCCGACCGAGCCGCAGAGCGCGGTGGACGCCCTCTTCGCCACCAACAACCTCAACGCCGGGCAGCTGATCGGCGAGTACGCCAAGGCCGCCATGAAGGGCAAGAAGGCGAAGATCGCCGCCCTCGACCTGGCGCCGGGCGTCTCCGTCGGCGTCCAGCGGCACAACGGTTTCCTGAAGGGCTTCGGCGCCACCGACAAGGACGTCGTCTGCGCCCAGGACACCGGCGGCGACCAGGCCAAGGGCCAGACGGCGATGGAGAACTGCCTCCAGAAGGAACCCGGCATCAACCTCGTCTACACCATCAACGAGCCGGCCGCCCTGGGCGCGTACACCGCCCTGAAGGCCAAGGGCCGTGAGAAGGACGTCCTGATCGTCTCGGTGGACGGCGGCTGCACCGGCACCCAGGCCGTCAAGGACGGCAAGATCGCGGCGACTTCGCAGCAGTACCCGCTGAAGATGGCCGCCGAGGGCGTCAAGGCCGTCGTGACGTACGCCAAGGACGGCAAGAAGGCGTCGGGTTACACCGACACCGGCGTCAACCTGATCACCGACAAGGCGCAGGCGGGCGTCACGTCCAAGGACACCGCCTTCGGCCTGGAGAACTGCTGGGGCTGAGCCGGCCCGAGGACCGTACGACACCGCGACTCCCCTCAGCGGGGCGGCCGGCCCCACTCCCCGACCAGGGACGGCCGCCCCCCCTTGTCCGGCGGCGAGGACATCCGTCCCCGCCCTCCGACAAGGTCATCTGTCTTCCGACAAGGAATCCGACAAGGACTCTGCATGACAGCCACGACCACGCCGTACGCGGAGCTGAAAGCACCGACCACGGCCCGCAGACTGCTCACGGCACCGACCACCGGACCCCTGGCCGCCCTGATCATCGCCTGCGTCTTCTTCTCCCTCTCGACCGACCAGTTCCTCACCGGGGGGAACTTCTCCCTGATCGTGCAGCAGGTCATGGTCGTCGGCACCCTCGCCATCGGACAAACCCTGATCATCCTCACGGCGGGCATCGACCTGTCGTGCGGAGCCGTGATGGCGTTCGGCAGCATCGTGATCGCGAAGATGGCGGCCGAGGGCTCTCTGCCACCGCTGCTCGCCATCGCGCTGGGGCTGGTCGTGTGCGGTGGTTTCGGCCTGCTCAACGGGCTGCTGGTGCAGAAGATCCCGCTGCCGCCGTTCATCGTCACCCTCGGCATGCTCAACGTGGCGTTCGCGCTGACCCACATCTACTCCGAGGAGCAGACCGTCTCGAGCCTGCCCGGCCCGCTGACCGCTCTCGGGGAGACCTTCCCGCTCGGCCACACCGACATCACCTACGGCTCGCTGGTCACGATCGGCCTGTTCCTGCTGTTCGCCTACGCGTTGAGCAGCACCGGCTGGGGCCGGCACGTCTACGCCCTGGGCAACAGCCAGGAGGCGGCCCGGCTGAACGGCATCCGCACCTCCCGCCTGACCATCGGCATCTACACCGTGGCCGGCCTGCTCTACGGCGTCGCCGCCCTGCTGCTCATCTCCCGCACCGGAGTCGGCGACCCCCAGGCGGGCCAGACCGACAACCTCGACAGCATCACCGCCGTGGTCCTCGGCGGGACCAGCCTCTTCGGCGGCCGTGGATCGGTTCTGGGCACCTTCATCGGCGTCCTCATCGTCGGCATCTTCCGCAACGGCCTTCAGCTGATGGGGGTCGCCTCCATCTACCAGACCCTGATCACCGGCGTCCTGGTGATCCTCGCGGTGACCGTCGACCAGATCTCCCGGAAGAAGGCACGATGACCGCCACCACCTCCACCACGCCCGTTCTTCAGGCCCGTGGTCTGGTCAAGCGCTACGGTCATGTCACCGCCATCGACGGCGCCGACTTCGACCTGATGCCCGGCGAGGTCCTCGCCGTCATCGGCGACAACGGAGCCGGCAAGACCAGCCTCATCAAGGCCCTCACCGGCGCGGTGGTCCCCGACGCCGGCGAGATCCGGCTGGGCGGCGAACCCATCCAGTTCTCCGGACCGCAGAGCGCACGCGCCCACGGCATCGAGACGGTCTATCAGGACCTCGCCGTGGCCGCGTCCATGGACATCGCCTCCAACATGTTCCTCGGCCGTGAACTCCGCCGCCCCGGCGTCCTCGGCAGCGTCTTCCGCATGCTCGACAAGAAGCGGATGCGCCAGGAGGCCGCCGAGCACATGGCCGACCTGAAGATCGGCCTGCGGTCGCTCACCCAGTCGGTCGAGACCCTCTCCGGCGGACAGCGGCAGGCCGTCGCGGTCGCCCGCTCCGTCGCCTGGGCCCGCTCCGTCGTCGTCATGGACGAACCCACCGCCGCCCTCGGCGTCAAGGAGTCCGCGCAGGTCCTCGACCTCATCCGCCGGGTCCGCGACAAGGGCATGCCGGTCGTCCTGATCAGCCACAACATGCCGCACGTCTTCGAGATCGCCGACCGTATCCACGTCCACCGGCTGGGCCGGCGCGCCGCCCTGATCAAGCCCTCCGACTACTCCATGGCCGAGGTCGTCGCCATCATGACCGGCGCGCTCAGCGTCGACGAGACCGGCGGTACTGTCGTAGCGGACTCGGAGGCCGCGAAGGCCGCCGGAGTCCAGGCCACCTGACAACTCGACACAGCTCTCACGGTTTCCGGCCGAGGCCGCGGTCGGAACAGAGGGCTCACAGGAGACGGTTTCCTCCATGGCAGCGAACCGCCCACCCACCCTGGCCGACGTCGCCCGAGAAGTCGGAGTCAGCGCCAAGACTGTCTCCCGCGTCCTCAACGAGGACGGACCCGCCTCGGCGGAGACCAGGGAACAGGTGCTCGCCGCAGTGGCCAAGCTCGGCTTCCGGCCGAACCTCATGGCACGCAACATCCGCGTCGGCGGCCCGGACACCACCATCGGTCTGGTCATCCCGGACCTCGCCAACCCCTTCTTCGGAGCCGTGGCCCGCGCCATCGAGGACACCGTCCGCGAACGCGGACTGACCCTGCTCATGGGCTCCTCCGCGGACGATCCCGACCGCGAACGCGCCCTGACGGACAAGTTCCTGGCCCGGCGCGTCAGCATCCTGATCGTCGTGCCGTCCGTCGGCGCCGACCACGCCCACCTGAAGTCCCACCGCACGGCGGGGCTTCCCGTGGTCTTCCTCGACCGGCCCGGAGTCGGCCTGTCCACGGACAGCATCGTCAGCTCGAACCGCGCGGGGTCCCACGACGGGGTCGCCCACCTGGTCGCCCATGGCCACCGGCGCATCGGCTTCGTCGGTGACCTGCCCGTCAAGCTGTACACCCGCCGCGAACGCCTGGCCGGGTACCGCTCGGCCCTGCAAGAGGCCGACATCCCCTACGACCGCTCCCTGGTCGTCAGCGCACACGACCAGCAGGGGGCGGAGGCCGCGACCGCCCAGCTGCTCGATCTGGTCGATCCCCCCACCGCCCTGTTCGCCGGCAACAACATCATGGCGCTGGGCATCGTCGCCGAACTCGCCCGCGGCAAGCGCAAGGACGTGGCCGTCGTCGCCTTCGACGACGTGTCGCTCGCCGAGGCGCTGGAACCGGCCCTGACCGTGGTCGCCCAGGACCCCGAGGAAATCGGCCGCAGCGCCGCGGCCACCGCCCTGGCCCGCCTCGACGGCGACCGCTCCCGGGCCCGCACCATCACCGTGCCCACCCGGCTGATCGTCCGAGGCTCGGGAGAGCAGCCGGCGCCGACCCTTTGATGCGGGGCCCGCGCGATCCGGGCGCGGGGACGAGCGGTCAGCCGAATGCCGCGGCGGAGGTGACCTCAGGACCTTCTGCCGGACGACGATGCGGCCGGCGTCGGGGTCGAGGCTGCCGCCGAGCCGGCGGAAGGCTCCGTCGGTCAGGTCCAGTCGGCTACGGCCGGCGCTCCGGGGAGGACCCACCCCGAGCTCAGCCGCGTGCCCGAGGAGCCACACGAAGTGAATTAATCCCGGCGACAGGGCATTTAATCCACCCCTTCGGGCCTTGCTGCCGCTTTCCTCATGGTTCTAATGTCTCGCGATGGCGCACGGCAGAGCGAACGAGTGCTAAGTGAATCCGAACCGGTAACCGCACCTTCCGGATCGAGCGGCGAGAGCCACCTGTGTCACAGGAGCCGGTGGCCCGCTCCGGTACTCGTAGCGTTCTGACGACACGTGGCAACAGCCACGTCACCGGCCCTGACCGGTGGCGATCCTGGAGATCCGCAGCCAGTGCTCGGCTCGGGCGAACGCAGCAGAGGAAGCTCCGGTTCGAGATATGAGAAAGATCGGCATCCTGGGTGAGGACCAGGCCGTTGCGGGGCGTGGGATTGTTCCGCGGGCGGCTGGCGCGGTCCAGCGCTCCGGCGACCACCGCTCCCGAAGGAAATGTGAGAGCGCGTGATATCCGGAGATGGTGATCACGAGGTGGCCACGCGTTCGGAACGGGTGATCGCCGGACGGTATCTGCTTCACGACGTCCTCGGCAGAGGCGGCATGGGCACGGTCTGGCGCGCCCACGACCAACTGCTGGATCGGCCGGTCGCCGCCAAGGAACTGCACATCCTCACCGACGGCGACGAGGACCACCGCGTACGGGTACGGCGTGCCAAACGCGAGGCCCGCGCGGTCGCCCGGGTGCCGCATCCCCACGTGGTGGGAGTCCACGACCTGGTCGAGTCCGAGGACCGGCTGTGGATCGTCATGGAACTCGTCGAAGGGTCCTCGCTGGCGCATCGGATCGCCGAGGCCGGACCGCTCACACCGCAGCAGACCGCCGCCGTCGGCCTGCAACTGATCGACGCGCTGGACGCCGTCCACGCGGTCGGGACCCTGCACCGGGACGTCAAGCCCGCCAACGTGCTGCTGCGCCGTGACGGCAGCGCCGTCCTCACCGACTTCGGCATCGCTGCCCTCGACGACGGCGAGTTCCTGACGACCACCGGTCAAGTGGTCGGCTCCGTCGAGTTCATGGCACCGGAGCGCGTGACGGGAGCAGAGGTCGGGCCGGCCTCCGACCTGTGGTCACTGGGCGCGACCCTTGCCACGGTGTGCGGCGGTCAGTCCCCCTTCCGCAGACCGGGAGCGCCCGCGACGATGCACGCGGTGGCGTACGAGGAACCCGGCCTGCCGGAGCGGCTCGGTCCGTTGCGCCCGGTCGTCGAAGCGCTGCTGCGCAAGTCCCCGGGCGAGCGTCCTTCGACGGCCGCCGTGCGTTCCGCGCTGCGAGGGGTCATGGCCGGCGAGCCTGACGCCGATGTGCTGCCTCCGGCAACCGTACGCGAGTTCCGGCCCTCGGCCCCACTGGCCGACGCGGACACGATGACCGGTAGCCAGAAGTGGCGCGTCCCGGCCGGGGAGACCGTGCCGACGGCGCGGCACACCGCGTCACTCGAACCTTCGCGGCCGCAGCCGCAGGCGTCCCGCCCGGCGGGGCCGAAGCGGCTGTGGTGGGCACTGGCCGGAACGGCCGTGCTGGCGGCGGGCGTTGCGGGCGGTCTCTTCCTCACCGGGACGCTGCCGCTCAAGGCGGATCCGAAAGCGGGGGCGACCCGTCAGGTCGTCCAGTCGACGGCCGGTTGGCAGTCGGTCACCGGAGTGTCCATCCAGCGGGGCGACCGGATCACTGTGCAGTATGTGTCCGGAGAATGGACGGCCGACTACCCGACCTTGCCCATGACCGGGCCGGACGGTTACGACGCGAACGCCAACAAGCTGCCGGGCGGAGCGAACGCCTGCAAGATCAAGGGCGCAGCTCCGTACGCCACCCTGCTGGCCCGGCTCGTGGGTGAGCAGAACTTCCCGGTCCACGCCGTCGGGCGGAGGCTGACTTTCCGAGCGACCGGGAACGCCTCCCTGCAACTGGGCATGAACGACAGCGCCGGTGTCTGCTCCCAGGACAACAGGGGCACGCTGACCGTGCAGGTGAGCGTCACGCATCAACCTTGACAGGCAGCCCTGAGCACCAGCCTCGTCGTTCGAGCCCGGCCATCGCGGGCTCCGACCTGCGCTGCCAGCCGCTGCCTCCATCCGCTGGCGATCACGCCGGCCGGAGCCGTCCACGCCCCTCCCCGGGGTGATCCGGCGCGCGGCCCAGCGGCTGAAGCCGCACCCAGGCCGGCGTCCGCTTCCGGGCGCCGGCGCGGAGGATTGCTGCCGACTCCGGCGGTCGCCCCCTCCACTTCGGGCCCGTCCGCCGGGTGCCGAGCTTCTGGACGCCGGCACCCGGTGGAGAACAGGCGCGCGTGCGGCACACCCGGCCGACCGTCACATCGCAGGCCCACAGAATTCCCACAAAGACGCCCTCTAACTTCTCGCGCCACGGGCGACGGAGTCATCTCCGTCCTCCCACGCCACAGCTGTACTCAAAGAGGGGGCACCTTCCGCCATGCTGTCAGAGACGACACGGGCCTCCACCGCGCACGAGGCCCTGGTACTGCGCCTGCTGCGCGAGCACGGTCCGCTCACCCGAGGAGAGTTAGGGATCCTGAGCGGCCTGTCGCGCACCACGCTCTACGACGCCGTCGGAGCGCTCATGGACAACGGCACCGTCCTCGCCTCGGTACCGAAGGCGGCCCGACGCAAACGGGGCCGCCCGGCGGAGGTACTGACCCTGAACCCCGGGGCCGGCCGGCTGCTCGGCATCGAGTTCGCGCGACGGGCAGTGCGGGTGGCCGCGATGGACACGGCGCACGAGATCGTCGGCACCACGGGCGAACCGCACGGCCCCGACACTCCATGGCAGGCCCGTATCGACCTCGCGTGGCGGCTGGCGGACAAGCTGATGGACGGGACGCTGCGACCGGGGGCCCTGAAAGGCATCGGCATCGGGGTGGTCGGGCCGGTCGGCACGCCGGGGAACGGCCCGTTGTGGGCGCCTCGGCACGCCGCCGTAGCCGCACGCGTTCGCGAACGCTTCGGCGCACCGGCACTGATCGACAACAACACCCGGCTGGCCACCCTGGCCGAGACGATCTGGGGAGCCACCGCGGGTGAACAGAACGTGCTGTACCTGCGGTTGTCGCACGGCGTCGGCGGCGGACTCGTGATGGCCGGCACACTGCACCGTGGGGCCCAGGGCCGCTCCGGAATGTTCGGCCACATCACCGTGGACCCGGGCGGCGCACCCTGCGAGTGCGGCGCGATCGGATGCCTGCAGACCGTGGCCTCGATCGGCGCCGTACTCGACGCCTGCCGCACCGCGGGAAGTGCGGCAGCGGACGTGCCGGAGCTGGTGACCGCACTGGAGGCCGGCGACGAGGCCGCGCATGCGGTTCTGTCGCAGGTGGGCGCGTATGTCGGCAGGGTGCTGGCCGATGTGAGCCACGCCGTCGGACCCGACGTGATCGTCGTCGGCGGTGAGCTGGTCGCCGCCGGTCGGGCCCTGATGGCGCCGATCGAACGCGTGCTCAACACGCACGTCGCGCGCTGCTCGTACGGGGTGCCACGAGTGGTTACGGCCGGACTCGGCGATTCCGGCACCGCCCTCGGCGCCATCGCCCTGCTCCAGCGGCACACAGGTCACGGAGCGCCCGGGCTGCAGGAGACAACCCGGGCGCTCATGCCGTGACGCGGAGACGTCAGCTGCTCGGGCAGCCGGTCACCCCGTCTCTCTCAGGGGGTCACTTCAGCACCTTCTGCCGGACGACGATGTGACCGGCGTCGGGGTTGAGGCTCCCGCCGAGCCTGCGGAAGGCTCCGTCGGTCAGGTCCAGGCACTTGGGTTCCTGCTTCGTGTGCTTGAACGTGCCACGGTCGTTGATGCGCACGACCAGGGACTTGCCGTTCGCCACGTTGGTGACCCTCACCCTGGTGCCGAAGGGCAGCTGGTGCTTGCGGGTCAGCGAAGTCGCCGCGGTGTTCTTGCTGTTGTCGAAGATGTCGCCGTTGGACGTGGTGCTGCCGGCGGGTATCGGGCCGTAGTGCGTCGCCCAGCACTTCGGCCTGTGAGCCTGCGCGGAGTCGGGTGCGGCGGAACTCGCCGGGGCGAGGGCGACCATCGCGGTCAGTACGGCTGCTCCGGCCGCGATGGAGGCGTGCAGGGTCCGCTTGCTCATGTTCTCTGCCTCATTTCTCTTGGTTTTTCTTGATTTCTCTCGCCGTTGGAGCTGAAGGCTTCGGAATGGGGACGAAGGCCCTTGTTCAGCCCGCAGAGCGATAGGCGGCGCCCACCCGGTTGGCCTTCGCACCGTGATAAAGGCCGGTGCCGTCGCCACGGTTCGTGGAGAGGGTGAACCACGCGTAGCGCCGGACGTAGGACAGGTGCTGGAGCATGGTCGTCGACTTCTTCACGAACGCGGCCTGCTGCGCCTTGGTCGGATAGCGCGGGGTGCCGGACGAGAAGTCGATCAGGGCGTATTCGGTGAGCCAGATCGGCTTCTTGTAGCGCTTGTGCACGGCCTCGAGATAGCTGCGCAACTGGCCCGTCGCGCGCTGGGCGTCGAAGTCCGCGCCGTACCAGTGCAGGGGGATGAAGTCGACCCGGTAGTGGCGGGCGGCGGCGCCCTTCATGAACCGGTCCAGCCAGCCGCCGGCGACATCACCGCCGGTGGCCACGGCGGGAGCGCCGAGCCGCAGACCGGTCGACTGGAGCCGGGGCCACAGGTCGAGCGTCTGGTTCACGGTCATGTTCGCCTGATCCGGCCTGTCGGGCTCGTTGAAGCCGAGCAGGGTCCTGCCCTGCTTCTTGGCTCGGCCGAGCTCCTTCTTGGTCACCGAGCCCGCGTCATGGATCATGGGCACGAACTCGACACCGCGCGGCGGCTTGATTCCGCCCTTGCTCGAGGACCAGGTGTAGAACCAGCCGGAGTTCGAGTCGGCGAGCGCCTTGGTGACGCCGTCGAACTTCCAGGCGCTGATGCCTTTCTTCTTCGCCGCGGAGGTGGCGGCAGCGGAATGGCCGCCGGCCGCGAACGCGGTGGGCGCGGCGCCCTGACTGCCGGCCACGAGCACGGCCGAGAGTACGAGAGGCAGGGCGAGGACGCGTACTTTACGCATGACGTCTCCCTGTTGAGGGTCGAGGTTTCTGGCCCGGGAGTCCGGGGGTCATGCGGACGTCAGCAGCTGAGGTGCTTGCCGGTGCCGACGTGGAGCATCTTGGTGAACTTCTTGTACTTCGCGACCCGGTCCTTCATCTCGGCCGGGTTGGCGCCGTTGCACTCGACGGCGCCGTTGATGCTGCGGATGGTCTCGCCGAAGCCGCCGCTCTTGACCATCGCGTGGTGCGGCGTCATGGTGCCGGGGCCGGACTGGGTCATCCAGTACCAGAGCGCGAGCTTCCAGGTCACGACGGAGTTCTTCGCCGCGAGGTTCGGGTGGTGCAGCAGGTCGACGTGGAACGCGTCGCCGGCGGCCTTGTAGTTGTAGTTCCAGCTGATCTGGAGCGGGCCGCGGCCGTGGTACGCGGACTGGCCGGCCGGGCAGCCATACGGCTCGTCCTGGCAGTAGGTCGACCAGTTGGCCTTGTTCTGCTCGTTGATGTAGATCAGCCCGCTGGTCTCGTGGCTGACGTTCGCGAGGAAGGCCGCGGCCTCACGCTTCCTGGTCTTGGCGTCGCCCGTGTGCGCGAAGGCCGGGAATGCCTTCATCGCCTTGACCAGGCCCTTGTAGGTGTAGAGCTTCTTGTGGTGCGGGAACATCTTGTCGTACTGCGCCTGGCTGACGACGAAGCCGCCGCTTTGCTCTGCGGCGGACGCCGTGGTGGCGCTCAGATTGATCGCGGAGATCGCTATCAGTGCGGCCATGAGCACGGCGTAGACGGCGCGCATCTTTCGCATGCGGGAAACTCCTTGAAGTAAAGGCGGGTTGCCCATCGGGAATCCAGCGACAAAGTTACCTGCCGCCGCCCGGCGAAAAGACTCAGAAATTGCTGCCGGGACGGCAGTTGTTGCTCGGGGAGTTCGATCGCAATAACCGCGGACGGAAGAGCAAGAATTCCCAACCCGACTGATGCGCCGCCAGGCGGAATACCGCGCATGACGACCTTATGATCCAGGGCAGCTGTTCGCCGGTCCTCGCGATCGGGCATCCGTGTTCTTCCGGAGGGGGTTCATGCGACCGATCATCAACCGTGCAGGGCATGACTTCGAGACCGAGGCCCTGGTCGTACGCACGGACTACTCGGACGACGAGGCGTGGCGAGCAGTCGTAGCCCTCCTCGATCAGCCCGGCCGCGAGTTCGAAGTCCGCAGCCACCTGGTGGACGACCTTGCCTATGCGGGAGCGAGCCCTGATGAGGTGGCCCTCTCCGCCGTGGTCGCCGACCCGGGACTCGAAGTGGTGTTCCTGGCCGACACCGCCACGATGACAGGCGACCACAGCCTCCTCGCCGTCTCCACCAGGCCCGAGGAGCTGGAAGAGGGCGACGAGGAACTCGGCTGTGCGTTCCGCCTGTGGCCCACGCTGGTCAACGATGTGCACGTGAACCTGGCCATCGGGCACCTGGACTTCTGGGAGTTCGCATACGCCGCGGTGCGAGCCCCGGACAAGATCCTGCGCTGGTGAGCGTAGCCCTCGGGCCGGCGGGTGGGTCATTCTCCAGATCAGGAACGGGTCACTTGCGGGTCAATGCGACGGGCTACGTCGGGCACGCCGGCTCCAACGGCAGCACACTGGTCGACCGGGTCGAGGCAGCGGGCCACACCGGCTGGAGCTCACTGGCGGAGAACGTCGCGGCCGGTCAGGTCACCGCCGCCGGCGTGGTCAAGTCGTGGATGGAGTCGCCGGATCACCGGGCGAACATCCTCAACTGCTCGCTCAGGCACATAGGTGTCGGCTACGTGAAGGCGCCCGGCTCGGCGGGTGGCCCGTACTGGACGCAGGACTTCGGCGCGAAGTTCTGAAGCGACACATCTGAACCGACACTTCTGAACCGACCGTCAGAAACGACATATGGGCCGGGCGCCCCCCGGGGGGGTTTGCGGGGCGGCCGACGCGGGGGGGAGGGGGTGGGGGGGGGAGGCCCCGGTGGGGTTGGGGGTGTGGGTTTTGTGGGGGTTTGGCAGCCGCGCAAA
>NZ_JBSGZV010000011.1:114389-238081 GCF_053611185.1 Streptomyces sp. NPDC054834
GGCCGCTGGTCGGGGGCGATTTTTTCTCCCGCCACTCACGTCCCCCCCCTGTTCTCACCCCCCCGACACCACCGCCCTGGGGGCGGGCCGCCCGGGGGGCGGTGGGGGGGGGCGCCCGACTCGTGGAGCAGGGGGTCAGGGGGTCAGCCCCTGCTCGCTTTGCGGTAGAGCTTCTTGGCGTCGTTGCCACGCCTCAGAACGCGGTCAGCGTCAGGTGCATGTGCTGGGGCCTGGGGTCCTCGATGTAGGAGGCCCAGTCGGCGACGTCGTCGAAGGCGAATCCGTAGGCCCTGCCGTTGGTGGTCGCGGCGTGGATGGCCTTGGCGTAGTGGTTGGTGACGGCGGTGTCGTAGAAGGCGGCCGCGCGGGTGGTGGGCTGCTGGCTGTGGCTCAGCAGTGTCGAGCGGTTGAACCCGGCGCCCAGGGCGGCGGCGACGGGGCCGGTGGTCCCGTCGTTGGGGGCGGCGAGCGCCCCGTCGCAGAAGAGCACGTCACGGGTGGAGGGCTTGGCGAAGGACACCTGTGCCGCGCCGTTGAAGGTGAGCCGGTGGTTCCTGACTCGGCCGGTGAAGGTGCCCGCGTTCGTCCTGACGACGAGGTTCTTGTTCCGGTAGGTGTGCCAGACCTTGTCGATGTAGTGGTCGAAGTAGTGCTGGGGGAACCGGCCGGCGTCGAGGCCGTGGCTCGGGGCGATGACGCGCCGGTTGCCTATGACGAGGCGCGAGAAGTCCGGGTGGTTCCTCAGGGCGTGGAAGACCTTTGCGCGGCCGCCGGCGGGCAGTCGGCCGGTGCTGTGGTTTTTCGCTCCGTTCAGCCGGATCATCATCGGCACGCTGAACATGTCCACCATGGTGGTGTTGCAGTGCATGCCGGCCGCGTCGTGGGTGAACTCCACGAAGTCGTGCAGCACGGGGTAGTTGGGGTCGGACTCCACCCAGCCGGCCGGCTGCTGGAGGCCGATCTTGCCGTCGGCGCCCCTGACTGCCTTGAACTTCAGCTTGTGGCCGAGGGCTACGTAGATGCGTCCGGACATGAGCGGCAGTCGCAGCTTGGTCGCGCCGCGGGCGGCCAGCGGGATGGCGTAGTCGGTGAAGCCGCCCGCGTGGTTGTCGGAGAGCTTGACGGGAGCCAGGGTGCCGCGCCGGGTGAGCCGCACCTGCCGGTCTCCCTCGCTGCCCACGATGTACAGGTGGACCGCGTGGTTGGCGAACTCACCGCTGCTGTTGACGACCGTGAGCGGCAGCCCCCCTCGCGCGGCCGCGGCGGCCGGGTCGGCGCCGTCGGAGTCGGCGAAGGCGCGCGGGGCTGCGGAGACGATCGCGGATCCGGCTACGGCTGCACCTGCCATCGAGGCGAGCACCGTTCGGCGGGTGGGCGAGTGGGCGTCGGACGAGCTCATGCGGAAACTCCTCTTTCCAGTGCTGTGCGTGACGGAACACGGGTGGGGTGACGGGCGCGCGCAGACGCCCGCCCACGTGGTGCCCTGGCCGCAGCGGGCAGCCAGGGCATCCATGGGAGTCTTGACGGGTCGGCCCGGTCGGGTCCTGACGGACTACGGGTGTCCGGCACTCCAGCAGCCGTCGCCGCGGCAGTTCTTCAGCCCGGTCAGCGCATCGTGCAGCTTCGCGAGGCGGGCCCGGCTCAACCGTCCGGCGATGTTGTGCAGCTCGTCGGGGTCGGTACGCAGGTTGTAGTACTCCTTCGCGCCGCTGTCGTACTCGACGTAGGTGTAGGAGTTGGTACGCATGGCGTGGTAGTTCGGCGGGCTGACGCTCTCGGTGCCGTGGTTGTCCGGGTCGTCATGAGCCGGCTTGGCGTGGCGGTGCTCGATCAGGTTGGCCGTGCGCCAGCCCGCGTCCGATCCGCCGTCCAGGAGCGGGAGCATGTTGTGCCCGTCCACCTGGGACGACACGGCGGCGCCGCCGATCTTCTCGAAGGTGGGCGCGAAGTCGATGTTCGACACCTGGGCGTGGCTCGTCCGTCCGGCGGCGACACCGGGACCGGCGATCACCAGCGGCACGCGCACGTCGGTGTCGAAGGCCGTCTGCTTGCCCGCCTTGAGCCGGTACTCACCGAGGTGGAAGCCGTTGTCGGAGCTGAAGACGACGTAGGTGTTGTTGGCGACATGGGCCCTGGTCAGGCTCTGGCGCAGCTTGCCGAGCATCTTGTCGACCGCCTGGAGCGACTGTGCGCGCTTGCGGAACTTCTTGTCGATCGTGTTCTTCTCACTCTGGGTCAACGGGTTCTGCCGGGCCAGCCACGGCGGCGCGTTGGTCGGGAGCTTGTCGAAGGCGGGACCCTGCGGCGCCTTCAGGCCGGGAAAGTCCTTCTTGTCCCGGCGGGCCGGCTTTGACGGACCGTGCGGCGTGAAGAGGGCGACCTCCAGCATGAACGGCTTGTTCGCCGCCGCGGACTTCTTGATGAAGGACTGGCCTTTCTTGCTGAGGACGTCGGTCAGATAGTCCTTGTTCTTCTTGCCGTGAGGTTCGATCTTGTGGTTGTGGGCGAGCTTGTAGTTGTACTCCTTGTAGCCGTTGCCGACGACGTCCCACTGGCTCCAGCCCTGCGGCACGTACGGCTGCTGGCCGTCGACGGTGGACCTGGGGTCGTAACCGTTGAGGTACTTGCCCATCATCGCGGTGCGGTAGCCCTTGGCCTTCAGGGCCGCGGCGAAGGTGTCCTTCTCCAGTCCGTTGTCGTGGAAGGCGTTGAAGCCACCGTTGGGTCCCTCGTTGCTGAGGACGCCGGTGTTGTGCGGGTACTCGCCGGTGAAGATGGACGAACGGGACGGGCAGCAGAGCGAGTTGCTGACCACGAAATCGCTGAACGACGTGCCCTGCGACTGGAGCTTCTGCACCTCCGGCATGTATTGCAGCAGATTCGAGGACATGTCGTCGGTGAGCACGAAGACAATGTTCGGTTTGGCCGCGGCTGCGGCAGGCTGCACGGTGGGAGTGGTGGCGTTGGCCGTCGCGACGCTCATTCCGCTCTGAGCGGCGAACACCATCGCCGCCAAGCCAGCCGTTAGTGTCAGCAATTGACGAGTGCGAATCATGCGGGAAGCGTGTCAGCAGGAATCCGCCCCGGTCAATATCCGATCGCCCACCTCCGAATTATTCCGCGCCAAGGCCAATTAATCCGGAACCGGTCGCCTTGCGGCAGCCTCCGATTCCCCGGCACTCTGAACACGGCACCTGCGCCGAGAGCCGTGGAACCGGACGAGAGGACACCGGGCGTTGGAGGTAACCAGCGGGGTGGGGAGCGAAGCATGGCACTCCCTGCAGGCGTGGAAGCAAACGTTCAAGAAGGGCGTCCACACGCTCCATCTACCGTCATCTTCAGGAATCAGACTGAACGCTCACCTGAGCGGACTTCTGGAAATTCGGGAAGGTCACGACACACGGGCAAGGAAAGAGGCGCTCCCACTTCCCGACGACGTGTGCATCATTCCCCCGGGGCTGAGCAGGACGCTGATCGTGGCACCGACGGGTGACGAGCCCGTGACGATCGCCACCCTCACCCTCCCGGTAGAGACGTTACGTCGGTTCATCACCGAGGAGGACCTGCGGTCACGCGTCCCGCATCTGTGGGATCCGTCCCCGGTGATGCGGTTCGACCCGCTCCTCGCTGCAATGGTGAAGGCGGTGGCAGCCGCGAGCGAGGCCGGCGCAAATGACCTGTACGCGCAGTCTGCGGCGCAATTCATCATCGCCCATCTTCTCGCGCCGCATACCTCCGGTTCGGGCAAGACGGCCGGTGTGCTGAGCTCACAGCAACTCGAGACGGTTCTGTCCTATATGCGGGAGAACCTCGAACAACCGGTTTCGGTCGGCGACCTGGCGTCCCTGGTCTCCTTCAGCCGCTTCCACTTCGTGCGCTGCTTCAAGGCCACCACCGGATCCCCGCCGTACCGATATCTCACCGAACTCCGGATCGACTTGGCATGCAAGTATCTCGAGAATGGCAACGACACCATCGCCCGCATAGGGCGGCGCTGTGGATTCTCCGGTTCCGAGCACTTCTCACGGAGCTTCCGCCGCATCATGGGATGTACGCCGTCCCAGTATCGGACGAGGCGCTCCTTCGGTCTCGGGAGGTCCTCGACCGGTACCCCGTGAGCTGTGTCCCATCATGCGCAGGGCCTGCCATGACCACCGACTTGCGGGACGCTCCCGAAGCCGGTCTGCGGGCCGAGGTGCAGGTGATCGCGGGCTATGGCCGGCTTCTGTTCGGGCTGGAGCCAGGGGCCCTGCCAGTGCTTTGATCGGTCTCCTCCAGGCAAGCTCGTTCGACGCGGTGAATCCGAGGTGTGCATGACAGGCAGGACCGGGCGGGTGCTGGTGGTCGACGACGACGCGGCGATACGGCGGTCACTGGCGCGGGGGCTGAGGCTGAGCGGATTCACAGTGGCTGTCGCGGACGGCGGTCATGCCGGTCTGGCGGAGGCCCGCGCCAGCCGCCCCGACATCATCGTCCTGGACGTCTGCATGCCCGATCTCAACGGCATCGAAGTGTGCCAGGCCCTGCGCGACGACGGCGACGACGTACCCGTGCTGATGCTCTCCGCGCTGGACGAGACGACCGACCGGGTGGCGGGTCTGCAGGTGGGCGGGGACGACTACCTCGTCAAGCCGTTCGCACTCCAGGAGTTGGTCCTGCGGCTGCACGCCCTGCTGCGTCGCCGCCCGCCGGCCGCCACCGACCGCGTCCGCGTCGGCGGACTCGTCCTCGACCCGTCCGCCCACCAGGCCGTTCTGGACGACCGGCCCCTGGAGCTGACTCGGCGCGAGTTCGCGCTGCTGGAGGTCCTGGCCCGCAACGCCGGCATCGTGCTCACCCGCGAGCAACTGCTGGACCTGGTCTGGGGGTACGACCTCCAGGTCCGCAGTGACGCCGTCGACACCTTCGTCAGCTATCTGCGGCGCAAACTGGAGGCGGGCGGCCGGCCCCGGATCCTGCACACCGTGCGCGGGGTCGGCTTCGTCCTGCGCACGGACCACCGGACCCCGCACATCGAGGGCACCCCGTGAAACTGTCCACCCGTATCGCGCTCGCGGTCGGCGTGAGCGTGCCCGTGCTGGTCCTGGCTTCCGGCTGGCTGCTGCTGCACCTGGTCAGCATCGACCTGCGCGCACACCAGGACGACCAGCTGCGCGCCCGCGCAACGGTCGTCGCCAAGAACGCCAAGGCGTACCTGGACGTGGCCGATAACGACCACCCGCTCCTGGAGCAGGTCCGCCGACGCCGGCTGATCAACTCCGCGCGGGATGTGGGCGTCCGGCTCACCGGGCCGCAGGACACGATCTCGGCCGGCCCCCAGCCCGATCCGCACCCCAGGCTGCCCCGCAACGCCCCGGACCCCGTCACCGTGACCTCCGGCGGCAAGGACTGGCTCGTCCTGTCCATGCGCGTCGGTGCCGCGGCGAAAGAGGGCACCACCCCGAATCTGTGGCTGCTGTCACCGGACACCGCCGAGGACGAACTGGCGCTGGTGCGCCGACGGGTGCTGACCGGTGCGCTGGTGGCCGCCGCACTGGCCGGGGCCGCCTCCTGGGCCATCGCCACCCGGGCGGTTGTTCCGCTACGGCGGTTGCAGCGGCGTACCAGCGGACTGGACCCCCGGACCAGCACCGCGCGCCTGGAGCACACGCCGACCCGGGTCACCGAGGTGGACGACCTGGCGTACACGGTGCAGACCGTGCTCGCCCGCTACGACGAGCAGGTCGCGCGCACCGGGGAGGCGCTGGCCACCGCCCGCGCTTTCGCCGCGACCGCCTCCCACGAACTGCGCACCCCGCTGATGAGCATGCGTACCAACCTCGACATCCTCACCGACCACCCCGGCCTCGACCCCGAGGACCGGACGGAGGTGCTCGGGGACCTCGGGCGCGAACACGCCCGGCTGCTCGGGCTGCTGGTGATGCTGAAGGCGCTCGCGCAGGGCGATCTGGTCGAGGCGGACGCGTTCACGCCACTGGACCTCGCGGAGCTCGTGGAGGCGTCGGTCTCCGACCTGCGGCGCACTCACCCCGAAGCGGAAGTGTCCGTACGCGCTACCGCGGGAGTGCGCGTCCACGGCTGGGAGCAGGGTCTGCGCTCGGCGGTGGACAACCTGCTGACCAACGCCTGGACCCACGGCCGCGCCGAAGACGGCGTGGCCCGCATCGAAGTGACCCTGCGCCCGCCGGTCGGTAGGCATCAGGCGACTGCCGTGCTCGTGGTGGACGACCACGGCCCCGGCATCCCTCCCGAACGCCGCGAGGAGATCTTCCAACGCTTCCACCGCGGCCCCGACAGCCCCGGCTCCGGCCTGGGCCTGACCTTGGTCGCCCAGCAAGTCGCCCTCCACCGCGGTCACATCACCGTCTCGGACCGCCCTGATGGGCGGCCCGGCACACGCTTCGAGCTCTACCTGCCGGCCACGGGCATCCAGGACACGGAGTACACCCTGCCGCTGCTGCACCGCGACTGGCTGACCCGAATCCCCGAACAGGCCCCGTCGGACCTGTTCACCAAGCGCACCTAAAAGGGCGACGCCTCCGGTCCACGGCCCGATCGGCATCGCTGCACGCACGTCACATCGTCCCGCCCGTTCGATCGGGGAATTCTTGGTTCTGGTACGGGATCACGAATTATTCCGCACCAAGGCTAATTAATCCGGCAGCAGTCGCCTTGCGGTTGTCTCCGGCTACCTGCATTCTCGATGCAGGATCTGCGCGAGCGGTGGAGGTAACCAGCGGTCACACTGAGAAATTCCCGCTGTCCGATGACGCGTTCATCATTCCTCCGCCGCACGGAACCGGCTCGGCGAAGTCCGTCTCGGTCGACGACCTGGCGTCCCTGGTCTCCTTCAGCCGTTTCCACTTCGTACGCTTTTTCAAGGCCACCACCGGATCCACCTCATACATTCTCCGGTTCGGATCATTTCTCGCGGAGCTTCCGGCGCATCTTGGGGTGCACGCCGTCGCAGTATCGGACGATGCTCCTGCCGTCCCGGGCGACTCGCGGCCAGTGATGAGCAACGTGCGTGTTCAATGGCAAAGGATCTGGCATGAGTACTGAATTGCGAAACACTCCCGCGGCCGCCTGCGACCAGGAACTGGTGGAGCGGGCCCGCACCGCGGCACGGACGTTGGAGGCGAACGCCGCACGGACGGAGCATGATCTGCGTCCGGCTGCGGATTCCTTGGCGGCGGTACGGCGGGCCGGACTGTTCGCGATGGGCGTCCCGCGCGATGCCGGTGGCGCCGGAGCCGGTCTGCGGACCCAGGTGCGGGTGATCGCCGAGCTGGGGCAGGGCTGTCCGTCGACGGCATGGATCACCGCACTGTCCGCGGCCTTGAAGACCGTGTGCTCGGCGGTGTTTCCCGAGGCTGCCCGAGAGGTTCTGTTCGCCGACCCCGACGCGATCATCTGTGGTTCCACCGCACCGCTGAGGGCCCAGGGTGAGCCGACCGGTTACGGTTTCAGCGTCTCAGGACGGTGGCAGGCCGTCGCCGGCTGCGAGGACGCCGCGTGGGCGGTCCTCGCGGTACCCGTCCCCACGAAGGGTCAACTCGCCCTGCGATGCCCGGCGTTGGTCTCCACCAGGGACCTCACCGTCGAACGCGCCCGGCCCATTACCGGCATGGCAGGAACGGGCAGTCACACGCTCGTGGCCCAGGACGTGGTGGTACCCCCGGCCTACGTGGTGTTCCCCACCTCCGAAGCGGACCGGGCCTCCGGCTTCCCCACCGCTTCGCCGGCACTGCTCGGCATCGCCGTCGTCATGCTCGCCGCGCTGCTGGGAGCCGCACGCGGCGCACAGCGCGCGATGGAGACAGGACCGGCGGGCCTCAACGCCGATGCGTCGGCCGTCCGTTGCCCGCCGCCCCGGCCGTGGCTCACCACTGCCTGCCATCTCCTCGACTCGGCAACAGGACGCGTTCTGCGCGTAGCGGATGCTCTCGGTGCCCGGCTCCATGCTCCTGCGAATTCCGTGTTCCTCCCCGCGCGGGAACACGCGCGCTTGCGCGCGGAGATGGTGTCCGCCGCGCAGGAATGCCGGGAGGCTGTGGATTGGCTGCTGGACCTGCACAGCGTGGGCGGCTTCGCCCCGGGCGCCTCGCCGCGGCGCATTTGGCGCGACCTGGCGGTCATCATGCGCCATCCGCAGTTCAGCCCCCACACCCTCGCGGAGGACTACGGCCGGGTTCTGTTCGGTCCGGAGACGGCGGCCGTACCGAAGCCGTGACCGGTTGCCCTGGATCCTGCCGGGAGGCAGAGGGACCCGTCGTCCGCGACATCTGATCGGCGGCCGCGTCAGACCCCGGCAGCTCGCGACCGGTCAGGCCGGTGTGTCGCCGAGTGTGCCACCTGAATGACATCCGCGAGGGTACTCGGCTGCGAGAGGAACGGTGAGTGCGAGGAGTCGATTTCCACGACCGTCGTCGGCTGGGCGGATATGGCGTCGATTTCTCGGACCATGAGGCGCTGCAACCTGGGCCGTATCGCGTTGTCCCTGGCGCAGACGACGTAGGTGTGCGGGATCGAACCGTACCGTTCGGCGGTCACCGTGATCGGTTCGAAGGCGACGCCGGCAGGTGCGTCCGCGGTCAGCAGCGAGAGCGCCGCCTCCGCGGTCGCCTCCTCGATGTCGTCGTTGTAGAACGCCTCGCGGATGGCAACCCGCCGGTCGTTGTCGCCCGTGTCGTAGCGCAGCGCACCGACCGACCCCGGGTCCGCCGAGAGCCCGCTCGCCACCAGGCTCACGCTGACGGACACTGTCCGCGCCGACGTGGCTCCGGTGGCGCCGCAACGAGGAGGTCAGCTGAAGAGGACGTGCCGCAGTATCCGCGTGAGGTGTTCGGTGAGCTGGTCGGGCGGCATCGAGGCAAGGGGTTCGGTCCGTGCGATGTACCGGCTGAACGCCACTCCGATCATCTGCGCCCCTACGAGCGCCACGCGCGTGTCCAGGTCGTCGTCGGGCGCGGTGGGCGCTCCGGGTGACAGGACGGACCGGTAGACGGTGGCGCTGTGTTCCTGCATCGCGACCAGGAGGTCGGATGCGGCACGTTGGTCGGACGCGGCGCTGCGCAGCAGGGCGATGAGCGGGTCGTTGACGGCGTCGGTCTCCAGTCGCCGTACGAAGGCGTGGGCGATCCGGTCGGGCAGTGTCTCCGGGGCACCGGCCGCGACGCCTTCCAGGTCGCGATTGCCCGGCACAGCTGCGAGGAACAGCCGTTCCTTGGACAGGAAATGACGTGTGATCAGGCCATGGGTGACGCCGGCCCGGCGCGCGATTTCGCGGAGGGTCGTACGGGCGTATCCGCGCTCGGCGAAGGTGTGGCGGGCCGCCTCGATGATGGCCGCCCGGTGTCCCTCGGGATCCCTCCGGCGCCTGCGCGGCTGCTCCTCGGCCGGCTCTGCGTCGTTCACGGCACCTCCTTCATGTGATCACTCTACGGGCGGCGCAATGCATCACCCAGCGCCACTGCTACGTTAGTATCCACCTGGATATTAACTAGGGGGATGGAGCCGTAGTGAGTGTTGAGACACCCGAAGGCGCGGCGGTCGTCGAGACCCGACTGCTGCACAAGATGCACAGGGCCGCGACGTCCTTGCTGGTGGAAGCCGCGCAGAGGGATATCGCGCCGTCTGCCGCCCTGGAGGAGCTGCGTGACTTCCTCGTCGCGGCGCTGCGGCACCACCACGAGAGCGAAGACGACGTGCTCTGGCCGCAGTTGACCGCCGCGGACCCCGAGTGCGCCGCCGGGCTGGCCGAGCTCGCGGCGGAGCACCACGCGCTGGACGCGGCTCTGGACGCGCTGGCCGTCGCTCCCGTGCAGGACGGCGACGATCGGGCGGCGCTGATCACGGCGGCGGTGGCGGTCCGCGACCTGGTGCACACGCATCTCGACCATGAGGAGCCGGTCCTCTTCCCGGCCCTGACGGCGCACATGTCCGACGAGGCCTGGTCGCAGTTCTCCCGCGCGGTCATCGCCTCGGCCCCGCCCGTGGGCGCGCACCTCAACATCGGCTTCTTCGAACAGGTCGGCACCCCCGCCGAACTCGCGGTCGTCACCGCGAACTTGCCGCAGGCCGCCCTGCACCTCGTCCCGGCCATGCGCGAGCAGGCCCACGCCACCCTGAGCAGCCTGAAGGCCGCCGAACACGGAAGGACGGTCACCGCATGACCAGCACACTCATCGTCGGCGGCAGCGGCGGGCTGGGCAGCGCCATCGCCGAGTACCTCGCGAGCCGCGGCGACGACGTCGTCATCACCAGCAGGGACAAGGCACGAGCCGAGGCCATCGCGGCACGGATCGGCGGCCGCACCCGCGGGCTGGCCCTCGACCTCGCCCGGCCCGAGACGATCAGCGCCTCGCTCGCGGACGTGACCGACGTCGACAACCTCGTGATCACCGCTGTCGGCCAGGCAGCGAACTCACTGGCGCAGTTCAGCATCACGGATGCCGTCTCGGCCGTGACCATGAAACTCGTCGGCTACGCGGAGACCGTCCGCGTGCTGCGCGAGAGGTTCACCCCGGCTGCGTCCGTCGTACTCTTCGGCGGGCTCGCCAAGGAGCGTCCCTACCCCGGCTCGACCGTCGTCAGCACCTTCAACGCCGGCATCACCGGCCTGGTCAGGACACTCGCCGTGGAGATCGCCCCGCACCGCGTCAACGCCCTGCACCCGGGACTGATCGGCGACAGCCCCAAGTGGCGCGACGTCCCCAACCCGCCGCATTCGGCCCAGACACCGATCGGACGGCTGGTGACCATGGCCGAAATCGCCGACGCCACCGACTTCCTGCTCCGCAACACCGGCATCAACGCCCACGACCTCCACATGGACGGCGGCCTGCTCGCCACCTGACCTCACCGCACAACACCCGTTCTCTGGCTGTCATTGGGGTGGCACTCGTCTCCGAGTGCCACATCGGCCAACTGAGTTCGCGCCCATGACGCGAAGTGAGCTCGGCGTGCGGTCCGGGTTGTCGCGCACGACGCTGTACAAGATGGCCGGCGGACTCGTGGACCGTGGGCTGGTGGTTGTAACGGTCCCGGACACCGGGCCGCGTCGGCGGGGGCGGCCGGCGGAGAAGCTCGCTCTCGACCCGGCGGCCGGCCACGCTGGGTGTCGACTTCGGCCGGCGCCACGTCCGGCTGGCCCTGGTCACCAGGGCGCACACCGAGATCAGCACGGTCAGCGCGGCACATGCTGCCGCCGCCCCATGGCCGGAACGCATCGCCATCGCGCGACGGCTGGCCGCAGGACTGACCGGTGGTCCGGCTCGCTTCGACGTCTGCGGTGGTGTGGGGGTCTCGGTCAGGGACCAGAGCACCGGCTCCTTCGCCGCCGGCGATGAGCGGAGGGTGCCGGATGGGATGGCGTCGAGTTCCCGGCCCGCGGCGATCGGCACAAACGCCTGGTCACACGTGGGCTGTTCCGGACCTACAACCCCACGATCGCGTTCCACCGCTTGGTGAACTCCAGCCGCTCCGTGGAGGTGATGTCCCGCGCGACGGCGAGCCGCTCGCGCATCCCGGCATCGGGGAAGATCAGGGGGTTGTCGGCCAGGGCGGCCGTGTCCTTGTCCTTGGCGGCGGCCAGGACCTCCTTGGCCGCCGGGACCGGGCAGACGTAGTTGACCCAGGCGGCGAGTCCGGCGGCGACCTCGGGCTCGTAGTAGTAGTCGACGAGCCGCTCGGCGTTGGCCTTGTGGCGGGCCCGGTCGGGGATCATCAGGGAGTCCGACCAGAGTTCGGCGCCCTCCTCGGGGACGACGAAGCGGATGTCGGGGTTGTCCGCCTGGAGCTGGATGACGTCACCGGAGTACGCCTGGCAGGCCAGGACATCACCGCTGACCAGGTCCTTGGTGTAGTCGTTGCCGGTGAAGCGGCGGATCTGGCCCCGGCGGACCTCCTTCTCCACCTGGTCGCAGACGGTGTGGAAGTCGTCCGCCGTCCACTTGGTGATGTCCACGCCGTTGCCCTGCATCAGCAGCGCGAACGCCTCGTCCAGTCCGGACAGCAGGGTCACCCGGCCCTTGAGGTCGCTCGCCCACAGGTCCTTGACGTGGCGTATCTCGCGGCCCAGCTTGCGCCGGTTGTAGGCGATGCCGGTGATGCCGGACTGCCAGGGCACGGTGAACTTCCGGCCGGGGTCGAAGGCGGGCGAGCGCAGGAGCGGGTCGAGGTACTTCGTCACGTTCGGCTGCCGGGCGCGGTCCATCTTCTGCACCCAGCCCAGGCGCACGAACCGCGCGCACATCCAGTCGCTGACGACGATCAGGTCGCGGCCGGTCGACTGGTGGTTCATCAGCGCGGGGCTGATCTTGCCGAAGAACTCGTCGTTGTCGTTGATCTCCTCGACGTAGTCGACCGAGATGCCCGTGCGCCTCCCGAACGCCTCCAGCGTGGGCCGCTTGTTGGGATTGTCGTCGTCCGTGTCGATGTAGAGCGGCCAGTTCGCCCAGGTCAGCCGCTTGTCGCTGGCGGATACGTCGGCGACGGCACGATCGCCCGGCTTGACGTACGCGGCCGGCACACCGCAGCCGGCGAGCGCGCCGAACCCGGCGGTACCGCCGAGCGCACGCAACAAGGAGCGGCGGGAGGGCAGTTGGGAAGCAGGCACCCCGGCAGCATGCCGTGCCCTGCCGTGCCCGGGCAATGGACGCCCCGTCGAGCGGGCCGCGGCGGACGCGACACCATGTCGATCCCACCAACCCGTGCGACCGCGCGCGGTGCGGCCCCGGACCGGAAGCCCGGTCCGGGGCCGCACCGTCACCGCGGAACCGCCGGAGGCCTACGCATCCAGCGACGTCATCACGTGCTTGATCCGCGTGTAGTCGTCGAAGCCGTACGCCGACAGGTCCTTGCCGTAGCCGGACTTCTTGAAGCCGCCGTGGGGCATCTCGGCGACCAGCGGGATGTGGGTGTTGATCCACACGCAGCCGAAGTCGAGCTTCTTGGACATCCGCATGGCGCGGCCGTGGTCCTTGGTCCACACCGAGGAGGCGAGGGCGTACTCGACGCCGTTGGCCCACTCCACGGCCTGGTCCTCGTCCGAGAAGGACTGGACGGTGATGACCGGGCCGAAGACCTCCTTCTGGACGATCTCGTCGTCCTGCTTGAGGCCCGAGACGACGGTCGGGGCGTAGAAGTAGCCCTTGTCGCCGACCTGGTGGCCGCCGGCCTCGACCTTGGCGTGCGCGGGGAGGCGCTCGATGAAGCCGGAGACCTGCTTGAGCTGGTTGGGGTTGTTGAGGGGGCCGTACAGCACGTCCTCGTCGTCCGGCTGGCCCGTCTTCGTCTCGGACGCGGCCTTGGCGAGCGCGGCGACGAACTCGTCGTGGATGGACTCGTGGACGAGGACGCGGGTGGCGGCCGTACAGTCCTGACCGGCGTTGAAGAAGCCCGCGACCGAGATGTCCTCGACGGCCTTGGGGATGTCGGTGTCCTCGAACACGACGACCGGCGCCTTGCCGCCCAGCTCGAGGTGGACGCGCTTGAGGTCCTTGGACGCGGACTCGGCGACCGACATGCCGGCGCGCACGGAGCCCGTGATGGAGGCCATCGCCGGGGTCGGGTGCTCGACCATCAGGCGGCCGGTGTCGCGGTCGCCGGTGATGACGTTGAAGACGCCCTTGGGCAGGATCGAGCCGATGATCTCGGCGATCAGGACCGTGGAGGCGGGGGTGGTGTCCGACGGCTTCAGCACGACCGTGTTGCCCGCCGCGATCGCCGGGGCGAACTTCCACACCGCCATCATCATCGGGTAGTTCCACGGCGCGACCTGGGCGCAGACGCCGACCGGCTCACGGCGGATGATCGAGGTCATCCCCTCCATGTACTCACCGGCCGAGCGGCCCTCGAGCATCCGCGCCGCGCCCGCGAAGAAGCGGATCTGGTCGACCATCGGCGGGATCTCCTCGGAGCGGGTCAGCCCGACCGGCTTGCCCGTGTTCTCCACCTCGGCCGCGATCAGTTCCTCGGCGCGCTCCTCGAACGCGTCCGCGATCTTCAGAAGGGCCTTCTGCCGCTCGGCCGGGGTCGTGTCCCGCCAGCCGGGGAAGGCCGCGGCGGCCGCGGCCATCGCGGCGTCCACGTCGGCCTGCCCGGACAGCGGCGCTGTCGCGTACGCCTCACCCGTCGCGGGGTTGACCACCTCGGTGGTCCGTCCGTCGGCGGCGTCCCGGAACTCACCGGCGATGTAGTTACGTAGCTTGCGCAGCCGTCCCAGCTCGGTGCTCACTGCCGGCCCTCCAAGGTTCGGGTTGTCCATTGACTGAGACACCCACCCTAATCGGAGAGCCGACGTTTTCAACACCCCTGGCCACACCTTGGGTGCGAAATCCGCAGGCTTCGACTACGTAAACAACGAATTTCATCGATCACGCCTTGCGGAACTGTCGAGACGTCGTGCACAGTGACCCCGTGGCCAGTCGAAGCGCAGACCAGAGGGACTCCCGCGAGTCCAGGAACGGCAATCCCCAGCTGGATGCCGTCTCCCTCGCCATCATCCAGCAGCTCCAGGAGGACGGCCGCCGGCCGTACGCAGCGATCGGCAAGGCCGTGGGCCTGTCCGAGGCGGCCGTGCGCCAGCGCGTCCAGAAGCTGCTCGATCAGGGCGTGATGCAGATCGTCGCCGTCACGGACCCGCTCACCGTGGGCTTCCGCCGGCAGGCGATGGTCGGCATCAACGTCGAGGGCGATGTCGAGTCGATCGCGGACGCGCTGACCGACATGTCGGAAGTCGAGTACGTGGTGATGACCGCGGGCTCGTTCGACATCCTCGCCGAGATCGTCTGCGAGGACGACGACCACCTGCTGGACGTCATCAACAAACGCATCCGGGCCCTGCCCGGCGTGCGCTCCACCGAGAGCTTCGTCTACCTCAAGCTCAAGAAGCAGACCTACATGTGGGGAACCCGATAACCGTGAGCTCAAAGGACCTCAGCCGAACCGCGTACGACCACTTGTGGATGCACTTCACCCGCATGTCCTCGTACGAGAACTCCCCCGTGCCGACGATCGTGCGCGGCGAGGGCACCTACATCTACGACGACAAGGGCAAGCGCTACCTCGACGGTCTCGCGGGTCTGTTCGTGGTCCAGGCCGGTCACGGCCGCACGGAACTGGCCGAGACCGCCTTCAAGCAGGCGCAGGAGCTGGCGTTCTTCCCGGTGTGGTCCTACGCCCACCCCAAGGCCGTGGAACTGGCGGAGCGGCTCGCGCACCACGCCCCGGGCGACCTGAACAAGGTCTTCTTCACCACCGGCGGCGGCGAGGCGGTCGAGACCGCCTGGAAGCTCGCCAAGCAGTACTTCAAGCTCCAGGGCAAGCCGACCAAGTACAAGGTCATCTCGCGCGCGGTCGCCTACCACGGCACTCCGCAGGGCGCCCTGTCGATCACCGGCCTGCCGGCTCTGAAGGCTCCCTTCGAGCCGCTGGTGCCAGGCGCGCACAAGGTCCCGAACACCAACATCTACCGCGCCCCGATCTTCGGTGACGACCCGGAGGCCTTCGGCCGCTGGGCCGCCGACCAGATCGAGCAGCAGATCCTGTTCGAGGGCCCGGAGACGGTCGCCGCGGTCTTCCTGGAGCCGGTGCAGAACGCCGGCGGCTGCTTCCCGCCGCCGCCCGGCTACTTCCAGCGCGTCCGCGAGATCTGCGACCAGTACGACGTGCTGCTCGTCTCCGACGAGGTCATCTGCGCCTTCGGCCGCCTCGGCACGATGTTCGCCTGCGACAAGTTCGGCTACGTCCCTGACATGATCACCTGCGCCAAGGGCATGACGTCCGGCTACTCCCCGATCGGCGCCTGCATCATCTCCGACAAGCTCGCCGAGCCGTTCTACAAGGGCGACAACACCTTCCTGCACGGCTACACCTTCGGCGGCCACCCGGTGTCGGCCGCGGTGGGCCTCGCCAACCTCGACCTGTTCGAGCGCGAGGGCCTGAACCAGCATGTGCTGGACAACGAGGGCGCGTTCCGCGCGACGCTGGAGAAGCTGCACGACCTGCCGATCGTCGGCGACGTCCGCGGCAACGGCTTCTTCTACGGCATCGAGCTGGTGAAGGACAAGAACACCAAGGAGTCCTTCAACGAGGAGGAGACCGAGCGCGTCCTGTACGGCTTCCTCTCCAAGGCGCTCTACGACAACGGCCTGTACTGCCGTGCCGACGACCGCGGCGACCCCGTCGTCCAGCTCGCCCCGCCGCTGATCTCCAACCAGGAGACCTTCGACGAGATCGAGCAGATCCTGCGCGCGACGCTGACGGAGGCGTGGACGAAGCTCTAGCCTCCCGCGGTTCAGCCGATCATACGGCCCGGGGAGCACCCGTACGAGTGAGAAGGGTGCACCCCGGGCCGCGTGCTGTCCGGCGTCGCGGCCCCGGCTCCTTAGCGTGCCTGGTAACCGATCGGCCCTGCCTTCGTTCCCCCGCACGAGGGACTTGGCACGGGAAATACGGATCAGAACCGAGGTGTACGCCCATGGAGGCCCCGCCGGACAACGACATGCTCTGGGCACGCTCGCTGCACTACGTGCATCCCGACGGCTCGCCGGGACTGGCCGGTGTCTCGCTCGGCGTGCGGGTGGGCGAGATCCTCGCCGTCAGCGGGCCGCGCGGCAGCGGCAAGACGACCCTGCTGCGCTGTCTGTCCGGCCTGGTGCCGGCGCAGCGCGGGGAGGTCTGGTTCAACAGCGCGCCCGTGCACACCATGGGCCCCATGCGGCGCGAACGGCTGCGCCGGGACCGCTTCTGCTGGATCGACCCGGCACCGGCGCTGGTCCCCGAGCTGACCGTCTGGGAGAACACCGCCCTCCCCCTGATGCTGCGCGGCACCAGCCGCCGCCGGGCCAAGGTGGCGGCCCTGGAGTGGCTGGAGCGCCTGGACGTCGGCGACAAGTCCCGCAAGCGCCCGCACGAACTGGTGCAGTCCGAACGCCAGCGCGTCTCCATCGCCCGGGCGCTGGCCCCCGCGCCCACGGTCCTCTTCGCCGACGAGCCGACCGCCCCGCTGCACCAGGCCGACCGCGCGCACGTCCTGCGGACGCTGACCACCGCGGCCCGCTCGCACAGCATCACGGTGGTGCTGGCCACCCACGACGCGGAGACCGCGGCGCTCGCCGACCGCACGGTGACGCTGCTGGACGGCCGGCGCGTCCACACCGTGCACCTGCCCGAGGCCCCCGAGCCGGAAGGCCGGGCCGCGTGCTCGCTCTCCGCCTGATCCGCCTCGCGCATCCCGCGGTCCAGCTGCGCCGCCTCCTGGTGGCGACGGCGGCCGCGGGCACGGGCTTCCTCCTGCTCGGCACCTTCGGCTACGCGCTGGGCCATCCCGACACGCCCGCCGCCTCCCTTCTCCTGCGCCTGGCGTGGTGCGCGGTCCCGCTGGCGGCCACCGTCCACTTCGCGGTGGCCGTCGCCCGCACCGACCCCGGCACCCGCCCCCGGCCCGGCCTGTCCGCGCTGGGCCTGGGCCCGGCCCGGCTGATGGCGATCTCGGCCCTGACGACCGCCCTGTCCTGCACACTCGGCTCGACGGTCGCGCTCCTGCTCTTCCTCCATCTGCGCGGCGACCTGACGGGCATGCCCTTCGACGGCGCCGCCGCGCGGCTGCTCGCCGCCGACCGGCCACTGCCCGTTCCGGCCACCCTCACCCTGCTGGCCGTGGTCCCCACCACCGCCTCCACCGCGGCCGCCCTGGTACTGCGCCCCCGGGACGTCCGCCGCCCGCAGCCCGTCTCACCCCGGTTCGGGGCACGCTTCCGGCTTCGTGAGCAAGCACCGGCGGGCGGTGCCCGGCACGCCCCGGACGAGGTGACCGACCCCGAGGCGGCAACCCCGGACGCCGACTCGACCGACGCCCTCACCGACGCCCTGGCCGACCCCCCGCCACCCCGCGAAGCACCCCGCGGTCTCCCCTGGGGCATCGCCGTACTGGCCGCGGGCCTCGCCGTGGAGTCCTACACCGGACCTGCCACCCCGGCCCCCCTCCGGGAAAGCCCCGCCGGGGCACTCGCCGGCTGGGCCCTGACCGCGGCCGGCCTGGCCCTCGCAGCCCCCGGCCTCACCCACCTCTGCGGCCGCCTGCTGCAAGCGGTCCGCCCGGGCGCGCTCAGGCTGCTCGCCGGCCGCTTCCTGATGGCGGAAGCCACCCGTATCGGCCGCCCCCTCGGCATCGTCTGCGCGGTCGCGTCCGGCGCGTACGCGATGACGGCACCGTACGGCGGCGGCGCCCCGTCCGTCGGCCCGCTGACCGGCCTCGGCATCCTCCTGGTCGCCGGTTGCACGGTGGCCACGCTCCTCACGGTGGCCGTGGAGGCCAGGCAGTCCCGGGCCGACACCACCGCCGCGCTGGTCCGCCTGGGCGCCCGGGCCACGCTGCTGCGCGGTGCGGCGGCCCTGCGGGCGGCCACACTGCTCGCCCTGTTCGGCCCGCTCACCCTGGCGGTCGCGCACCTCGCGGCACTCCCGCTGGGGCGCTGAAAAAAATTTGCCGGCCGCCGATGAGATTCCCGGCGGCCGCCGGTCTATCAGCCGTACCGACGCACCGCACCCCGATGGGAGACCGGCATGTACCAGCAGATGATCTTCGTGAACCTGCCCGTGAACGACCTGGACGCCTCGAAGAAGTTCTTCACGGAGCTGGGCTACACGATCAACCCGCAGTTCACCAACGAGAACGCGGCCTCCGTCGTGATCAGCGACACCATCATGGCGATGCTCCTCACCAAGCCGTTCTACGCGACCTTCACCGACAAGGAGATCGCCGACGCGGCCCAGACCAGCGAGGTGCTGGTGTGCCTGAGCGCCGAGAGCCGCGCGAAGGTCGACGAGCTGGTGGAGAAGGCGATCGCGGCGGGCGGCACGGCCGGCCGGACCCAGGACCACGGCTTCATGTACGGCCGCGCCTTCGACGACCTCGACGGCCACACCTGGGAGATCGCCTGGATGGACCCGGCGGCGATCCAGGGCTGAGCCGCCGAATCCGGACCGGGGCGCGGGCGGCTGTGCCAGCATGGGCGGGTGCATCCGACACCCGCCCAGCCCAACCGTGCCGCCCACGACCACGAGATAGAGTCGCTCGCCGAGTTCGACGCGGTGGTCGCCGAGCACGGCACGCTCGCCCGGTTCCGTGTCCAGGCCGTCGATCTGACGGCCCGTACAAGTGAGTTGCTCGCCCTGGACACCTCTGGCGCCGTCTTCCTCGGCTGCCCGATGGATCCCGAGGCCGCCGCCAAGGTGCGTGCCGCGGGGGCACTGGTGTTTCCGCCCGTGCCGGGTCTGCCCTTCGACCCGTACCGGGGGTTCGTCTACACACCCGACGAGCTGTTCGAGTCCCTCGACGAGGGGTACGAGGCGACGCCGGACGCGCGGGCGTACGACTGGTTCCAGCGGACGAAGTCCGACGGGGACGTCTACTCGTCCATGCTGCGCGCGGTCCACGACGACGCCGTCTCCGACGCGCTCGACGAACTCCTCGTCGGCGCACGGGTGGTGGGTGTCATGGGCGGCCACGCGATGGAGCGCGGCACGGAGGCGTACGCGGGTGCCGCCCGCCTGGGCCGCGAACTGGCGCGCGCCGGGCTCACGGTGGCCACCGGCGGCGGGCCGGGGGCCATGGAGGCGGCCAACCTCGGTGCGTACGCCGCCCCGTTCGAGGACGGGATGCTCGGGGAAGCGCTGCAACTCCTCGCCAAGGCCCCCTCGTTCCGGCCGTCCGTCGCCGACTGGGCGCACGCCGCCTTCGAGGTGCGCGACCGCTGGCCCGGCGGTGGCGCGTCGGTGGGCATCCCCACCTGGTTCTACGGTCACGAGCCGCCGAACGCCTTCGCCGCGCACATCGCGAAGTACTTCGCCAACGCCACCCGCGAGGACGGCCTGCTGGCCCGCTCCACCGCGGGCGTGGTGTTCCTGCCGGGCGCCGCCGGGACCGTACAGGAGGTCTTCGACAACGCGACCCCGAACTACTACGGATCGCGGGGCGAGCCCACGCCGATGGTGCTCGTGGACCGGGCGCACTGGACGGAGCGGCTGCCGGTGTGGCCGCTGCTTCAGGCGCTCGCGCGGGGGCGGTCGATGGAGGCCCGAATCGCCCTTGTTGACCGGATCGAGGAGGCGCCCGAGACATTGAAACGTATCGTTGGTTAATAAGCTGGTAAAGTCAATGCACGTGCTCCGCTTGTGCATTGACACTCCTTACGGAGCGCTTATAGACCTGTGAGCCTCTTGGGGTTGATGATGCCTCACCTCTTCGTCATGTCATCTCCCCCTCAGCCCCCCGCAGTTATGCACTCTGTAAAGGACAAACGTGTCCAAAACTCGCCGCAACGCACGCCGTTCCGTGCGTGTCCTGGGTGTCGCCTCCGCTTCCGCCGCGCTGGCGCTGGGTGTCGCGGGCACCGCGCTCGCCTGCGAAATAGGTGACTTCTCCGCCGAGGCCACGTGCGACGGCGCCAAGGGCGTCATCGTCGTCACCGACAAGGACGCCGCAGGCACCCCGGCCATCATCACCGTGTTCCTGGAGAACAACGGTGCCGATGTGAAGCAGATCGGCAAGCCGCAGAACATCAAGGGATCCAGCGCGGGCACCACGGTCACCATCGCGGAGGACTGGAAGCCCAACGCGACGTACCGCGTCCACGTCAAGGCCGGCAAGAAGGTCGACGCGGACATCACGCCCAACCTGACCACTCCTTCCACGGCCTGCCAGACCGAGGAGTCCGCGACGCCCACGGCGCCCGCCACGAAGACCTCGAAGCCGTCCCCGTCCGTCTCCGCATCCGCCTCGGCCCCGGCCGAGTCCGCGACCCCGTCCGCGTCGGCGTCGGAATCGGCGTCGGAGGGCACCAGCACCGCCCCGGCGGACACCTCGAACAACGAGCCGTCCCCGGCGGCCGGTGACTCGAACCTCGCCGAGACCGGTGCGAACTCCAACACCGGTCTGATCGCCGGCATCGCGGCCGCCCTGGTCGTCGTCGGCGGTGGCGCGGTGTTCTACGGCATGCGCCGTCGCGGGGCGGGCAGCGGTCGCTGACGCCTCACTCCTTGTGCACCACCGTGGCCCGTCCCCCCGTCCGGGGGGCGGGCCACTGCCGTCCACCGGGGGGCGGCTGCTCCTCGAGTACGACGATCTCGGCCGCGTCGAACTCCACACCGACCTCCCCGCCGACCTCCGGCGCCTCCCTGAGCGCGCACGCCGCCTCCAGCCGCGGGGCGTCCTCGGGCTGGAGGCGGACGGCGACATGCGTGCCCTTGAACGTCCGGGCGGTCACCGTACAGCGCAGCCCCTCGCCGGCCGGGACGAGCCGGACACCGGCGGGCCGGACGAGCACCGTACGGGCACCCTGGGGCGCTCCCGCGGGCACCGGCAGCTTGCCCCACGGCGTGTCCGCGGCCTCTCCGGCGACCGTCGCGCCGGCCACGTTGTCGAAGCCGAGGAAGCGGGCCACGAACTCGTCGGCCGGCCGCTGCCACACCTCCAGGGGAGTCCCGGACTGGGCGATCCGCCCGTCCCGCATCACCACCACCCGGTCGGCCAGTGCGAACGCCTCGCCCTGGTCGTGCGTCACGGCGAGCACGGTGGTCCCCAACCGGCCGAACAGTTCCCGCAGTTCCACCACCAGCCGCTCCCGCAGCGACCGGTCGAGCTGCCCGAGCGGCTCGTCCAGCATCAGTAGCCGGGGCCGGGGAGCGAGCGCCCGGGCCAGCGCCACGCGCTGCTGTTCACCGCCGGACAGCCCGGCGACCGCCCGGCGGGCGGCACCCGGCAGGCCCACCAGGTCCAGCAACTCCCGCACCCGGGCCTCCTGCCGGCCCTTCGCCACCCCCTGCATGCGCAGCCCGAAGGCCACGTTGCCGCCCGCGTCCCGCTGCGGGAAGAGCTGGTGGTCCTGGAACATCAGCCCCACCCCGCGCCGGTGCGCGGGCACGCCCCTCTGGTCGCGTCCGTCGAGCACCACCCGCCCGGAGTCCAGCGGTTGGAGCCCCGCCACCGCCCTCAGCAACGTCGACTTGCCGCTGCCGCTCGGCCCGAGCACGCACACGATCTCGTGTTCGGCGACCGACAGGTCCACGGCGTCGAGCACCGCCCGCCCGCCGAAACGCACGGTCGCGGCCTGAAGGCTCAGCAGCATCAGAACTCCCCCGTCCGGTCGGTGCGCAGCCGCTCCAGGACGAGCAGGGCCGCCGCACACACCACCATCAGAATCGTGGAAAGGGCCATCGCCTGCCCGTAGTTGAGATCGCCGGGCCGGCCGAGGAGCCGCGCCACCGCGACCGGCAGCGTCGGGTTGTCGGGCCGCGCGATGAACACGGTCGCCCCGAACTCCCCCAGCGACACCGCGAAGGCGAACCCGGCCGCGATCAGCAGCGCGCGCCGCACCATCGGCAGGTCGACCTCCCGCCACACCCGCCAGGGCGAGGCCCCGAGCACGGCCGCCGCCTCCCTCAGCCGCCCGTCCACGGCCCGCAGCACCGGCAGCATCGTCCGTACCACGAACGGCACGCCGACCAGCGCCTGCGCGAGCGGGACCAGGATCCAGGACTGTCTGAGGTCCAGCGGCGGCTTGTCGAGCGCGATCAGGAACCCGAAGCCGACGGTCACCGCGGACACGCCGAGCGGCAGCATCAGCAGCGCGTCGAAGCCGCGCACGATCCGGCCGGCGTCCCGGCGGGCGAGCGCGGCGGCGGCCAGGCCGCCGACAGCCAGGGCGATACCGGTGGCGGCGACGGCGTACTGGAGGGAATTGGTGATCGCGTTGACAGGCGCCACCAGGAACATGCCGCCGTCATCGTTGGTCAGCGCCCGGTAGTAGCCGAAGCCGGGCGCGTCCAGCGAGCGCGACACCAGCACGGCGAGAGGCAGCACCAGCAGCAGGGCGACGGTGGCGAGGACACCCGTCAGCAGCGCCCACTGACCCGCGCCGCGCGGCCGGCGGGCGGTCACGGAGGCGTCCACCAGCCGCAGCGCGGTCTCCCGGCGCCGTACCGTCCAGGCGTGCACGGCGAGGATCACGCCGACCGCGAGGAACTGGACCAGGGTGAGGACGGCGGCCGTGGCCAGGTCGAAGGTCTCGGAGGTCTGCCGGTAGATCTCCACCTCGACGGTGGAGAAGGTGGGCCCGCCGAGGATCTGGACCACACCGAAGGAGGTGAAGGTGAACAGGAACACCATCAGCGCGGCGGCGGCCACCGCGGGTGCGAGGGCGGGCAGCGTCACCTTCCGCCAGGCGCGCGGCGCGGACGCCCCCAGCATCCGGGCGGCCTCCTCCTGACGCGGGTCGAGCTGTGCCCACAGGCCGCCGACCGTGCGTACGACGACCGCGTAGTTGAAGAAGACGTGCGCCAGCAGGATCGCCCACACGGTGGTGTCCAGCCTTACGCCCCACAGCTCGTCCAGCAGCCCGCCGCGTCCGACCAGCGCGAGAAAGGCGGTGCCGACGACGACGGTCGGCAGCACGAACGGAACCGTGACGACGGCCCGCAGCACCTGCTTGCCGGGAAAGTCCAGGCGGGCGAAGGCGTAGGCGGCGGGCAGCGCGATCAGCAGGGTGAGCGCGGTGGAGGCCAGCGCCTGCCAGGCGGTGAACCACAGCACGTGCCGGATGTCCGGCTGGGTGACGACGTCCACCATCCGCCCGAACTGCCAGACGCCGTCCACCTTCAGCCCGCGGGCCACGATCGCGGCCACGGGCCAGGCGAAGAACACCGCGAAGAACGCGACGGGCACGGCCATGAGGCCGAGCCGCGCCGCGGTTCTCCGCCTGGTCGCGGCTACTTCAGTACGAGCGACGTCCACGACTTGACCCACTGGTCGCGATTGGCGGCGATCTTCTCGGGAGCCATGGTCTCGGGGGACTTGGCCTGCGGGCCGTACTTCACGAACTCCGGCGGCACCTGGGCGGCCTCGCGCACCGGGTAGACGAACATGTTGAGCGGCATGTCGTCCTGGAACTCCTTGGTGAGCAGGAAGTCGAGGAACGCCTTGCCGCCCTTGGTGTTCCTCGCGTTGCTCAGCAGCCCCGCGTATTCGGTCTGCCGGAAGCAGGTGCCGTACGACACCCCGGTCGGGGCGGTGCTGGGCCGCTTCTTGGCGAAGATCACTTCGGCGGGCGGGGAGGAGGCGTACGACACCACGAGCGGCCGGTCGCCACCGGCCTTCCTGCCCTCGGAGGAGCCGGAGAACTCCTGGTAGTAGGCCTGCTCCCAGCCGTCGACGACCTTCACGCCGTTGGCCTTGAGCTTCTTCCAGTAGCCCTGCCAGTTGTTGTCGCCGTACTGGGCGGCACTGCCGAGCAGGAAGCCGAGGCCGGGCGAGGAGGTGGCCGCGTTCTCGGTGACGAGGAGGTTCTTGTACTCGGGCTTGACGAGGTCGGCGAAGGACTTGGGCGGAGTCAGCTTGTTCTTGTCGAAGTACGCCTTGTCGTAGTTGACGCAGATGTCGCCGGTGTCGATGGGCGTGACCCGGTGCTTGTCCTGGTCGACGCGGTACTGGGGCAGGATGAGGTCGGAGCCCTTGGGCTCGTACGACTGGAACAGCCCGTTGTCGAGGGCACGCGACAACAGGGTGTTGTCCACACCGAAGAAGACATCGCCCTGCGGGTTGTCCTTGGTCAGGATCGCCTTGTTGACGGCCTGGCCCGCGTCGCCGTCCTTCAGGACCCTGAGCTTGTACCCGGACTGCTCCTCGAAGTCCTTCCGCACGTTCTTCGACACGGCCCACGAGTCATGGCTGACGAGGGTGACGGTCTTGGAGTCCGCCGAACTCCCGTCGTTCGACGACCCACACCCCGTCAAAGCGGACAGCGCCACGAGACCGAGCCCGACGGCCACGGCCACGAAGGTCTTGTTGTGCACTGGATTCCTCCTGGGGTTGACCAGGAAGAGACGCGGCCCTGCCCGGGACCCGCGGAGGATTCCGCCGGTGCCCGGGCAGGGCGCAACAGCTCGAGTGATGACCGAACTCCCTACCCAGAATGACCTGGGCGAGGTTCAGAGGGTCTGCGGCCCGGTTGCCGCACTCTCAGCGCTGTGGCGCTCCCCTGTCGGAATATGAAGATGTACTTACGGCCCACAGACTACCGCTCGGTGGCGGCCAGCTGACCACAGGCTCCGTCGATCTCCTGCCCACGGGTGTCCCGGACGGTGACGGGCACTCCGTGCGCGGCGATGGCCTCCACGAACGCCTTCTCGTCCTCCGGCCGCGAGGCGGTCCACTTGGAGCCCGGCGTCGGGTTCAGCGGAATCAGATTGACGTGCACGGGCTTGCCCTTGAGCAGCCGCCCGAGCCGGTCACCGCGCCAGGCCTGGTCGTTGATGTCCCGGATCAGCGCGTACTCGATGGACAGCCGCCGGCCGGACTTGGCGCTGTACTCGAAGCCGGCGTCCAGCACCTCGCGCACCTTCCAGCGCGTGTTCACGGGTACGAGGGTGTCGCGCAGCTCGTCGTCGGGCGCGTGCAGCGAGATCGCGAGCCGGCACTTGAAGCCCTCGTCGGAGAACCGGTGGATCGCCGGGACGAGTCCGACGGTGGAGACGGTGATGCCGCGCTGCGACAGCCCGAGCCCGTCCGGCTCGGGATCGGTGAGCGCCCGGACGGCACCCACCACTCGCTTGTAGTTGGCGAGCGGCTCGCCCATCCCCATGAAGACGATGTTGGACAGCCGCGCCGGTCCGCCGGGCACCTCTCCGTCCCTGAGCGCCCGCATCCCGTCCACGATCTGATGGACGATCTCGGCGGTGGACAGATTCCGGTCCAGCCCCGCCTGCCCGGTCGCGCAGAACGGGCAGTTCATCCCGCAGCCCGCCTGCGAGCTGATGCACATGGTGACCCGGTCCGGGTACCGCATCAGCACCGACTCGACGAGCGTCCCGTCGAACAGCCGCCACAGCGTCTTGCGGGTGGTGCCCTGGTCGGTGGACAGATGCCGCACCACCGTCATCAGCTCCGGCAGCAGCGCCTCCCGCAGCTTGGCGCGCGAACCGGCGGGGATGTCGGTCCACTGCTCCGGGTCGTGCGCGTACCGCGCGAAGTAATGCTGCGAGAGCTGCTTGGCGCGGAACGGCTTCTCCCCGATCTCGGCCACCGCCTCCTTGCGTTCGGCGGGCGTGAGATCGGCGAGATGCCGCGGCGGCTTCTTGGCTCCGCGCGGGGCGACGAAAGTGAGTTCTCCGGGCTTAGGCATGGCTGTACCAGTGTCGCAGATCGACTCGGGTGGCCCGGGCCGAGTGGTGGGGCGGTCAGGCCGGGGCTGTTCCCAGGGTGTCGCGGAGTTCGGCGATGTCGCGTTCCAGGTCGCGGTACTGGTCGCTGACCTTGCGTTTCTGGGTGGGGATGACCCGGCCCTCGGCCAGGGCGGTGAGCCGGTGGCCGAGGGCGGCCAGGGTCGCCTGCCGGCCGAACCAGCCGGGGGCGCCGTGGGTCGCGTCCAGTTCCTTCTGGGCCGCGCGGAAGGCGGCGTGGACGCGCTCGCGCAGGGGGATCAGGTCCTCGCGCAGGAGGTGGGTCCTCTCCCGCAGTTCCAGCATCGACTCGATGAGGCCGACGAACGACTCCCCGACCTCCGCCATGCCCTGGGCGTGCGCCACGAGTTCCTCGAGTACCGGCATGATCTCGTCGAGGTCGTTCTCGCCCTTGCCGAAGAGCAGCGCCCGCGTGTCGCCGTACTCCTCGGACATCCGGTCGACGCCCGCGAGGATGCGCGCGGCCACGTCGGTCTGCTGCCGGATCGCGTCGACGGGCATCCCGTCGCGGTGGCCGAGCAGGGCGGCGATCTCCGCGAGCTCCTGCGCCAGCTGCTCCCGCATCTCCAGCAGTGCCTGGTGCGTCTCGTCGGCGGAGTCGATCGTGGACCTCAGGCTCCCGGCGAGCGCCTCGACCGCCTGGGCCGCCTCCTGCTCTCGCCTGGCACGCCTACGTCCCCACATACACCCACCCCTCCCGGAGACGGATCACGGTGGAGTGATCACATGTTCGGAAGGGGTGGTTCCGGGTCCTCGGACCCGATCGCCGTTGCGGGATCGGCTGTCAGCCGGACCCCACGAAGATCACCAGAAGAAGCCACACAACCGGAGCCGTCGGCAACAGCGAGTCCAGGCGGTCCATGATGCCCCCGTGCCCGGGGAGCAGCGTGCCCATGTCCTTGATGCCCAGGTCGCGCTTGATCATGGACTCGCCGAGGTCGCCCAGGGTGGCGCTGGCCGCGACCGCGAGGCCGAGCAGGAGGCCCTGCCACCAGGCGCCGTCGTCGATCAGGAACTGCATGCACAGCGCGCCCGCGACCATGGCGAACAGCACCGCGCCGAGCAGGCCCTCGCGGGTCTTGCCGGGGCTGATGCGCGGGGCGAGCTTGTGCTTGCCGAAGCGCCAGCCGACGGCGTACGCCCCGGTGTCGCTGACCACCGTCAGAAGGAGGAAGGTCAGCACGCGCCACGGGCCGTCGTCGGCGGTGAGCATCATCGCGACGAACGTGGCCAGGAACGGGACGTAGAAGGCCGCGAAGACGCCCGCCGTGACGTCCTTGAGGTAACCCTCCGGCGGTTCGGTCATCCGCCAGACCAGTGCCGCCAGCGCGGTCAGCGCCATGGCCACCCAGGCGCCCTCGGCACCCCGGACGTACCCGGCGACGACCATCGCCGCACCGCCGAGCGCCAGCGGGACCAGGGGCGCCTTGATGCCCTTGCTCTCCTGTAGCCGGCTGGTCAGCTCCCACAGACCCACGACGACGGCGACCGCCACGACCCCGACGAACACGGCCTTGACGATGAACAGGGACGCGACGATCACCACGCCGAGCCCGACGCCCACCCCTATGGCCGAGCTCAGGTCCCGGCCCGCACTCTTCTTCTGCGGCGCGGGGGCCGGCTGCGGGGCGTCGGACATCGGCTCCGGATTCTGCGGCGCCGCCCCGTCGGGCGACGTCCGCGGCATGTCATACGGCCCGTAGGACTGGGCCTGCGGTGGCTCGTCGCGGAACAAGGGGCCGCTCAGCCGAGCAGCCCCCCGGTCGTCGTCCTGGTCTCCGCCACGAACGCCATGAACGCCTTGAGCGGGTATGTCGGGCACGGCCGGCATGGGACGGGTCTGCTGCGCGTCATGCGCATCGTACGCGGGGCCCGCCGGGGCAGCCCCCCGGACCGGTCCCTGGTCGGTGGGCCCCCAGTACCCGGCCTGTGCCCCGGCTTGTGGCGGAGCGCCCCAGGAAGAGTCGTTCATCAGACCTCGAGCAGTTCCGCTTCCTTGTGCTTGAGGAGCTCGTCCACCTGGGCCACGTACTTCGCGGTGGTGTCGTCGAGTTCCTTCTCCGCACGGCGGCCCTCGTCCTCGCCGACCTCGCCGTCCTTGATCAGCTTGTCGATGGCGTCCTTGGCCTTGCGGCGGACGGAGCGGATGGACACCTTGGCGTCCTCGCCCTTGCCCTTGGCGACCTTGATGTACTCGCGGCGGCGCTCCTCGGTGAGCTCGGGGAACACCACGCGGATGATGTTGCCGTCGTTGCTCGGGTTGACGCCCAGGTCGGAGTCGCGGATCGCCTGCTCGATGTTGCGCAGCGCGCTCTTGTCGAACGGGGTCACGACGGCCATGCGCGGCTCCGGCACGGAGAACGAAGCCAGCTGGTTGATCGGCGTCAGCGCGCCGTAGTAGTCGGCCACGATCTTGTTGAACATGGCGGGGTGCGCACGGCCGGTGCGGATCGCGGCGAAGTCCTCCTTGGCGACCACGACGGCCTTCTCCATCTTCTCCTCGGCCTCGAGGAGGGTCTCTTCGATCACCACTTGCTCCTGCGTGTCTTGAGTAGGCCCGGCTGCGGTTCCTGGCGGTGGCGGCGGCCGGCTGCGTCGCGTCTTCTTCCTGCACGGTTCCCGACCGGCAGGACATTGTCCATCCCCCGACGAGGTCCCGGGGTGGTCCGGTCAGGCCTGGCTGCCCTGATCACCCACGAGCGTGCCGATCTTCTCACCCTTGACGGCCCGTGCGATATTCCCCTCGGCCAGAAGCTCGAACACGAGGATCGGCAGCTTGTTGTCACGGCACAGGGTGATCGCGGTGGCGTCGGCGACCTTGAGGTCGCGGGTGATGACCTCGCCGTAGCCGAGGGCGTCGAACTTGACGGCGTCGGGGTTGGTCTTGGGGTCGGAGTCGTAGACCCCGTCCACGCCGTTCTTGCCCATGAGCAGCGCCTCGGCGTCGATCTCCAGGGCGCGCTGGGCGGCGGTGGTGTCGGTGGAGAAGTACGGCATGCCCATACCGGCGCCGAAGATGACCACGCGGCCCTTCTCCAGGTGGCGCACGGCGCGCAGCGGGATGTACGGCTCGGCGACCTGGCCCATGGTGATGGCGGTCTGGACCCGGCTGTCGATGCCCTCCTTCTCCAGGAAGTCCTGGAGGGCGAGGCAGTTCATCACGGTGCCGAGCATGCCCATGTAGTCGGAGCGGGCGCGGTCCATGCCGCGCTGCTGGAGTTCGGCGCCGCGGAAGAAGTTGCCGCCGCCGATGACGACCGCGACCTCGGCGCCGTCGCGCACGACGGCCGCGATCTCGCGGGCGATCTTGTGCACCACGTCGGGGTCGACGCCCAGGCCCCCGCCACCGGAGAAGGCCTCTCCGGACAGCTTCAGCAGAAACCGGCCGTGTACTTTGCCGTCGTCGCTCTTCTGGGCCTTGGTGGTCATGGGGATCCCGCCTCTGTTACGTGGTGCACATACGAAGAAGGCCACTGCCGGTTGGGGTCGCTTTTCGCTCCCATGCGCGGCAATGGCCTCCTCGTCAGATCTGCTGCCGTCCGCCACATGCCTGGGTGTGGCGGTGTGCGCGGACGACTGCTGTCGACCCTATCGAGATTTCCCCGAGGATTTCTCCGTGGGTCGCTCGTCGATCACGGTACGGACTCAGATGCCGACCTTGATGCGCGTGAAGCGCTTCAGGGTGACACCGGCCTCGTCCAGAATCTTCTGGACGGACTTCTTGTTGTCCAGCGCATACGGCTGGCCGAGCAGCGTGGCGTCCTTGAAGAAGCCGTTCAGGCGACCCTCGACGATCTTGGCGATCGCGGCCTCGGGCTTGCCCTCGGCGCGGGTGGTCTCCTCGGCGATGCGGCGCTCGGACTCGACGACGTCGGCCGGCACGTCCTCCTTGGAGAGGTACTTCGGCGCGAAGGCGGCGATGTGCTGGGCGACGCCCTTGGCGACCGCGGCGGCCTCGTCGTTCCGCTTGTCGAGCTCGACGAGGACACCGATCTGCGGGGGCAGGTCGGGCATCGTGCGGTGCATGTAGGCGGTGACGTAGCCGTCGGAGAACTGCGCGAAGCGGTCCAGGACGATCTTCTCGCCGAGGTTGGCGTTGGCCTCGTCCACGAACGCCTGGACGGTCTTGCCGGCCTCGATCTCGGAGGCGAGCAGGGCCTCGAGGTCGGCCGGGGAGGTCTTGGCGACGTGCTCGGCGATGGCCGTGGCCACGGCCTGGAACTTGTCACCCTTGGCGACGAAGTCCGTCTCGCACTTCAGCTCGACCAGGACGCCGGAGGAGTTGTCGTCGGCGATGATGGAGACCACGGCGCCGTTCTCGGCGGAGCGGCCCTCGCGCTTGGCGACGCCCTTCTGGCCCTTGATGCGGAGCGCCTCGACGGCCTTTTCGACGCTGCCCTCGGCCTCGTCCAGCGCCTTCTTGCAGTCCATCATGCCGGCGCCGGTGAGCTCACGGAGCTTCTTGACGTCGGCGGCGGTGTAGTTCGCCATGAGTCTGTGAGTCTTTCTCGAAGTCTTGGGAGATCGGAGATCAGCAGGGTCTGCGGGTCCACATGTAGTCGTGGACCGCGGACGCCTGCCGGCCTACGGATGAACGGCGGGGGCGGACTTCACCGCGCCGGAGGCGCTGGCTGATGCAGTGCCGCCCCCGCCGTCAACACGGTTGTCAGGCCTGCTCGCCCTCGGCGGCCGGGGCCTCAGCGGCGGGAGCCTCGGCAGCGGGAGCCTCGGCAGCGGGGGCCTCGGCAGCCTCGGCAGCCGGGGCCTCAGCGGCGGCCGGAGCCTCAGCGGCGGCCGGAGCCTCAGCGGCGGCCGGAGCCTCGGCAGCGGCCGGAGCCTCCTCGGCCTTCTTCTCGCCCTCGAGCAGGTCGCGCTCCCACTCGGCGAGCGGCTCGCCCGCGGCCTTCTCGCCCTTGTCACCGGTGGCGACGCGAGAGCGGGAGATGAGGCCCTCGGCGACGGCGTCGGCGATCACACGGGTGAGCAGGGTGACGGAGCGGATCGCGTCGTCGTTGCCCGGGATCTTGTAGTCGACCTCGTCGGGGTCGCAGTTGGTGTCGAGGATCGCGACGACCGGGATGTTCAGCTTCCGGGCCTCACCAACGGCGATGTGCTCCTTCTTGGTGTCCACGATCCAGACGGCGCTGGGCACCTTCTGCATCTCGCGGATACCACCGAGGGTCTTCTCCAGCTTGGCCTTCTCGCGCGAGAGCACGAGAAGCTCCTTCTTGGTCAGACCGGAAGCCGCGACGTCCTCGAAGTCGATCTGCTCGAGCTCCTTGAGGCGCTGCAGACGCTTGTAGACGGTGGAGAAGTTGGTGAGCATGCCACCCAGCCAGCGCTGGTTGACGTAGGGCATGCCGACGCGGGTGGCCTGCTCGGCGATGGCCTCCTGCGCCTGCTTCTTCGTACCGACGAACATGACCGTGCCGCCGTGGGCCACGGTCTCCTTGACGAACTCGTAGGCGCGGTCGATGTACGACAGCGACTGGAGCAGGTCGATGATGTAGATGCCGTTGCGCTCGGTGAAGATGAAGCGCTTCATCTTCGGGTTCCAACGACGGGTCTGGTGACCGAAGTGGACGCCGCTCTCCAGCAGCTCCCGCATCGTGACGACGGCCATGGCCGTATCTCCTTGATTTTCTCGGTTGTGCCGCGGATGCCGGACGGCTCCCGCGCCTGACGCCCACGACGCGCCGTTGCCACATGAGGACCGAGGGGCGCTGATACGAACGGACCGTCGCCGGCCGCGCCTCGTATCGGGGCGTGCGAAGTCGACCCGGTGACCCGGATCGCCACAAGAATTGTACGGGACCGGCGAGGCACCGGGTGACGCCGCTGTCCACAACCGGTGAGTTGTCCACACGTCCCGGCCATGACCGGCGGGGATGCGGGACGGTTTGCCGCATGCGAGCGAAACGATGGGCGGGTGTGCGACTGCTCCTCGCGCCGGCCCTGACGGTGACCGTCCTGACCCCCCTGGCCTGGGCCGACGCCCCGGCTCCCCCGGCCCCGCAGGCACCGCAGGCACCGGTGCCGGCGATCGGCCGCGCCTGGCCGGTGGGCGCCCGCCCGGCGGTGGTGCGCGGCTGGGAACCTCCGGCGACGGCGTACGGCCGCGGCCACCGCGGCGTGGACCTGGCCGCTGCCGCCGCGGCTCCGGTACGGGCGGTCGCGGCTGGCCGGGTGTCCTTCGCGGGGCGGGTGGCGGGCAGGGGCGTGGTGTCCGTGGAACTGACGGGCACCGACCTGCGGACGACGTACGAGCCGGTGACGCCCTCGGTGAACAAGGGGGACGAGGTGGCGGCGGGCGAGGTGGTGGGCGGTACGGAGGCGACGGTCGGTCACTGTGCGGGCGGCTGCCTGCACTGGGGCCTGCTCAGAGGCGACACCTATCTGGACCCGCTGTCACTGCTCCCCCCGTGGCTGCTGCACAGGGGGCCGTCGAGACTGCTACCGGTACTGGGCGTACCGCTGCCCCGTAACTGACGCAGCCGGCGTAGCTGCGGGCAGTCGTGCCGCTGGGGCGATGGGGGTCCCGCTCGAGCGAAGCCGAGAGTGGGGGAGGTGGGCGCAGCGGCACCCGGCGGCGCGGCGAGCCCCCACCACCACGGCACCCGGCGCCGTTCGTCAGCCCCGCACACCCCGCAGCGCCATCCCCACCGCGGCGTCCGTGATCGATTCGGGATCCTCCGCCGCGCCGAGCTCGATCCGCCGCACCGCCGCGTCCACGACGCCCTGGAGCAGCATCGCCGCGAGCCGGGGCTGCGCATGCCCCATCTCGCCCAGCGCCTCGACGATCATCGCGACGAGCCCGCCGTGCGCCGCCCGGATCTTCTCCCGCGCCCCCGCGTCCAGCTCGCTCGCCGAGATCGCCACGACGGCCCGGTGCCGCCGGTCGCCCACCAGGGCCAGCTGCCGGCGCACATACGCCTCGACCTTGCCCTCGAGTGTCTCCGCCCGCTCCATCGCCGCCGACACCTCGGCCGCCCACACCGGGAAGTCGACCTCGCACAGCTCCTCGACCACGGCGGCCCGCGACCGGAAGTACTCGTACACGGACGACCGCGCCAGCCCCGTCCGCTCGGCGAGGGCCGGGAAGGTCAGCGCCTCTGTCCCGCCCTCGGACAGCAGGGACCGTGCCGCGTCCAGCAGGGCGGCTCGCTGCATCGACCGGTGCTCGGCCACGGAGGCCGCTCGAATCCTTGGCACGGCGACCACTTTACGGACGCGCCACGGCGAACGGGAGGAGACTCAGCGCCCGAAGCTCGCCAGCTTCGCCCGCAGCTGAAGTACCGACTTGGTGTGGATCTGGCTGACCCGGCTCTCGGTGACCCCGAGCACATTGCCGATCTCGGCGAGCGTGAGTCCCTCGTAGTAGTACAGCGTGACCACGGTCTTCTCCCGCTCGGGCAGCGTGTTGATCGCCCGCGCCAGGAACCGTCTGAGCTCCCGGTCCTCGGCCACCTCCACCGGGTTGTCGGCGTCGGTGTCCTCCAGCGTGTCCATCAGGGTGAGCCGCTCGCCGCCCTCGCCCCCGGCGTGCAGCATCTCCTCCAGCGCCACCACGTTGGCCAGCGACAACTGACTGAAGACCGCGTGGAGTTCGTCCACCTCGATACCCAGCTCGGTGGCCACCTCCGGCTCGGTGGGGGTGCGCCGGAGCCGTGCCTCCAGCGTGGCGTAGGCCCGCTCGACGTTCCGCGCCTTCTGCCGTACCGACCGGGGGATCCAGTCCAGCGCGCGCAGCTCGTCGATCATGGCGCCGCGGATCCGGGTGATCGCGTACGTCTCGAACTTGATCTCCCGGTCGATGTCGAACTTCTCGATCGCGTCGATGAGCCCGAAGACCCCCGAGGACACGAAGTCGGCCTGCTCCACATTCGGCGGCAGACCCACGCTCACCCGTCCCGCCACGTATTTCACCAGCGGCGAGTAGTGCAGGATCAGCTGCTCCCGCAGCCGCTCGTCCCCTGTCGCCTTGTAGGACCGCCACAGCTCGTCGAGTGTCGAGGGAGCGGGCGGCCGCACGCTGCCACCGTCGCGGGCGGCTGGGGGGATCGCCGCCCGGTCGGACCCGGAGGTGTGCTGGGGCATTCGTCGCCTTGTGTCGTTCTGCCGTGAAGTGCCGTGAAGTGCTGTTACGGAGTGGAGTGGGACAAGGTGGGACTGAGTGGGTGAGGTGCCGGTCTGGTGTCGAGTTGCAGTGGTCTGCGCCGAGGTCTTCGTGAGCGTAGCGTGACTGAGGTGTCGCGGTGCGCGAACAGCGAGCCTCACCCCCTGCGGGGACACCCGCGGCGGCGCCTCCCGGCACGCCGGGCACGTCGCTCTGGGTGACCGACGGGGCGTACCAACTCCAAGAAAACCCAAGGGTGTCGGGGCTTCCCCCGGACGGGCGAACACTCTCGGTCAACGTCGCGTGGGACCGTCCTCGACCGGGGACATCGCCTGGCGTGTCAACTTCCAGCCGTCGCCGTGTCGTTCGACGTAGCCAAGTGCTCGGAGTTCGTACAGCCTGGCGATCGCCGCGTCCCGCGTGGTCTGCGCGCCGCACGCGATCTCCCCTGACGGGGCCGGCCGGTGTGCGGGCAGGGCGGCGAGGACCCGCCGGGCGCCGGGTTCCAGCAGGTCACGCGGGAGGACCGGGCCGCGCCGCGCCGGGGCCAGCTCGCCGATGTCCCCGACCAGCTCGACGACCTCCGCCGCGTCGGTGACGAGCGCCGCCTCTCCGCGCAGCAGCTCGTGCACCCCGGCCGAGAGGGCACTGGTGACGGGCCCGGGCACGCCCATGGTGAGCCGCCCCAGCCGCTGCGCCGCCCGCGCCGTGGCCAGGGCGCCGCTGCGGTAGGCGGCCTCAACGACCACGGTGCCCCTGGTCAGTGCCGCGATCACCCGGTTGCGCAGGATGAACCGGCTCGGGGTCGGGTGATCACCAGGCGGCAACTCGCCGATCACGAGTCCCTGTTCCGCGATCCTGCTGATCAGCTGGGTGTGTCCGCGCGGGTAGGGCCGGTCGACACCGCAGGCCAGGACGGCGACCGTGGCACCGCCCGCGCCGAGCGCGCCCCGGTGGGCGGCGCCGTCGACGCCGTAGGCGCCGCCGGAGACCACCACCCAGCCGCGCTCGGCGAGCCCTGCGGAGAGCGCGGCCGCCGCGTGGGCGCCGTACTCGGTGCAGGCCCGAGCGCCCACGACGGCGACCGATCTGAGCGCCCACATCCGCAGGCCGGCCGGGCCACGCACCCACAGCCCCAGGGGCCGGGCGTCCCCGAGGTCGTCGAGCTGGGCCGGCCACTCGGCGTCCCCCGGGCACACGAACCGCACCCCGGCCGCCCCCGCGATCTCCAGGTCCCGCTCGGGCCCGGCCCGCCCGGCGCGTGCCCGCAGCCCCGCCCAGCGGGCGCCGCTCACCCCCGGCAGCGGCTCGCCGCCCTCCCGCAGCCGCCGGGCGACCTCGCGCACCCCGTGCTCCCGCACCCAGCGGCCGCCGGTCTCGTCGCCGGGTTCGAGGACCCGGGTGAGGAAGACCCGGCACAGCCGTGCGCCGTACGGGTCGTCCGGCGGGGTCACGCCGGCGCCCCGATGGCCATCGGCACGCCCCGGGGAACGCCGGTGCGCAGTTGCAGGGCCAGGGCGACGTCCGTGGCGTCGGGCCGGTCGTGGCCTACGAGGTCCGCCACCGTCCAGGCGACCCGCAGCACACGGTCGATCCCGCGGGCGGTCAGCACGCCCCGCTCCAGGTTCCGCTCCGCCTCGTCCATCGCGCCGCTCGCGGCCTGCCAGCGGCTGCGCAGTTCCCTGCCCGGAACCTCGCTGTTGGTCCGCCACGGGGTTCCGGCCAGGCGTGCGGCGGCCCGTTCCCTGGCCACCCGGACCCGGTCGGCGACCGTGGCCGTGGACTCGCCGCGCGCCCCGGGCTCGGTGAGCTCGGCCCGGGTGACAGGCTCGACCTCGACACGCAGGTCGACCCGGTCGAGCAGGGGGCCGGAGAGCCGGGCCTGGTAGCGGCGGATCGCCGAGGGCGGGCATTCGCACAGCGTGTCGCGCTGCGAGAAGCGTCCGCAGGGGCACGGGTTCGCCGCGAGCACCATCAGGAACCTCGCCGGGAACCGCACCACGCCCGCGCTGCGCGCGATCACGACATGCCCGGACTCGAGGGGCTGCCGCAGCGCGTCGAGGGTGTGGCTGTGGAACTCCGGCGCCTCGTCGAGGAAGAGCACGCCCCTGTGGGCGAGCGAGACGGCGCCGGGCCTGGCGATGCCCGGGCCGCCGCCGACGAGGGACTGCATGGTGGCCGAGTGGTGCGGGGCGCAGTAGGGGGCGACGTCGATGAGGGGCTTGCCCGGCGGCAGGAGGCCGGCCACCGAGTGCACGGCCGTCACCTCCAGCGAGTCCTGCCGGCCGAGCAGGGGCAGGACGGCGGGCAGCCGCTCGGCGAGCATGGTCTTGCCCGCGCCCGCTGGTGCACACTGTTCGAGAAAGAAAGGCTCCCGTCAGTGATCCCAGCTCAAAACCGCCCGCTCCGTGCCGCTATCTATTGTCGTCTGTCCCGTGACGACGACTCCTCTACCTCTATTACTACGCAGGAGTCTGACGCCCGCGCGTGGTGCCAGCTTCGGGGCTACGAAGTGGTCATGGTCCGGCACGACGTCGGCGTGAGCGGCAGTGTCCGGCCGGAGGATCGCGCAGGCTTCGGGGAGATCGTTAGCGCACTCAACGGCATTGACGTAGTCGTTGCTCGCAGCGTCGACCGCTTTTCGCGCGTAACTTCGCACTTCGCTTCCCTGGTCGAATTGCTCGACAAGCGCAGCACGACCCTTGCCGACGTACAGGGGCAAGCAGACCTAACGTCACCGTACGGCCGGTTCGTCGTCACGCTGATGGTGGCGTTCGCCCAGCTCGAACGGGAGACCATCCAACAGCGCATCCTGCGTAGCCGTGTTGAACTCCGGCAGGGTGGCAAGTGGCTGGGTGGCGCTGCCCCCTACGGGTTCCGCGTGGTGCCGGACGGTGAGGGAAACAAGCGGCTCGACGTAGACGAGACTGCCGCCGAAGTGCTCCGGAACGTAATCGAGCGAATCAACGAGGGACACACACTCAGCGCCGAAGTGGACCGGCTGAATTCTTCCGGCGTGCTGTCTCCGGGCGATTACCGCAAAGTTCAGCGGGGCGAGGAATTGCCAGAAAAGCGCGCCCAGTGGACCTATTCCGCGCTGTATCAGCACCTACGAAGCGAAGTGCTGCGCGGCTACCGAGTGCAGGGAAAGCGGGATACCCGCCGAGTAGTTCGGGACAGCGAGGGGAAACCGGTTCGGGTTGGTCCGGCGCTGATCGATGACAAGACATGGCGCACGCTGCAAGCCACCTTGGACGCAAACGGGGTTGAGACCAAGCGTCCCCGCAAGAAAGCAACCATGCTCCTGCACGTGGCTTGGTGCACGTCCTGTGACGACGTAATGCACTACAACACGCGCGTTTACAAGGGTCAGCGCATGGACCAGTACGCGTGTCCGGCAGCGCGAGACAAGAAACGGCGCGATAAGTGCGCGGGAATCAGCGTGAATGCCGAACGGGTCGAGGCTGAGGTAGAAACCTGGTTGCTCCGCAGCTTCGGCCACATGCCCTACACAGAGCGCGTGCTAGTCGGTGGCAACGACACGGCGTCAGTCATCGAAGAGCTTGAGGGCGACATTGCCGAACTTGCGGCGAGTCTGGTTGGTCTGCGTGGCGCTGCGAAAGCCGCTGTTCTCTCCCAGCTCGAATCCCGCCAGGAAGCGCTAGAAGAGGCTCAGGCGGAGCCAGCCAGCGAGCCTGAATGGCGCTGGGTGCCGACCGGCGAAACGGTGGCTGAGCGCTGGCACAACGCCGACACGGCCGGTAAGCGGGTACTCCTGCTGTCCATGCACATCCGGGCTGCAATCGCGCCAGCGACAAAGGGACGGCGCTGGGACCCGGAGCGCGTGAGCGTAGGCGTGCACATCGATGATCCAGCGGCTGAGGCTGCTGACGCTGTGCTGCTGGAAGAGTTTCTTGCCGATATGGCGTAGGCGCCCCTCAGCGCCCGTCTGAGCGCCTCGTAGCCCCGACTGGTCCCGTGACTGGTCGGGGCTCTTGCGTGCGCGCTGTCGGGCCGCTGAGCCGTACCAATGCGCGTGTCGGCTGCTTCGCCTCCGTTTACCGCTACTTCGACCAGCTAGTAACCATGAAGGCAACGCGCCGGCCGCTCGGGAACTACACGACACCACACCATGACCTGCGGCACTCCGTTATCTTTTCGTTACCTTTATAATCCCCTGACCTGCGGAAATGCCGCGCTGGCCTTCCAGCCGTACCAATATATGTAAGGGCAGCGAACGGCACAGGTAACCGACTCGCTAGTTACGTATAGAGCACAACGCACGGTGCCTCACACAGCTTCCACCTTGGCGGGTGGGACAGAGCGTCAGTCATTGCGGCTGGCGCTTCTGTTTTGCCCGCTGACTGAAGCAGGACATGGAAAGGAGATAACCCGTGACACCCCGCGAGATTGAGTCACGCATGCGGCACCTGGGAGCACAGCGCAAGGAACTACGCTCCCGGCTCGCTGACGTCGACGGCGAAATACGCGCACTCATGCCGGACGCTCGCAGCGTGGCGCTGATGAGTCAGGAAGCAATCCGGGACGCCTGCGCACTGAGCGTTCCCACAATCCGGCTCTGGACTCAAGGCGCCTAAGAGCGCAACACACCCGCCAAGGAACGGAATAGCCCGTGAACCTAGATACCTACCAGCCGCGCGTATCCGCTGCGCTGGTTGAAGACTTTTACCCCAATGGGCGGAAGGCCGGCGAGTCCCGCGTGATCACCTGCCCTTACTGCCGCATGCAACACAATCACGGCGCCGTGCTCGGACACCGGGCAGCGCACTGCACCGATTACGTAGCGAAGCGCACTCAGGTGGTCGACCCGCGCGATACCCGCGATACACCGGGCTACGTGCTGTGCGATCCGGCCGAACCGGTGAACTGGCAACTCGAATACGTCTACGGCCAGTTGTACGTACTGCGGAACAAATACCGGCGCCTAAGTGCAGAGCACGACCGCATGAGCCCCTGGACGGCGAGAGAAAAGCGCGTCAAGGCAACGCTTAAGAACGAGATAGACGGCATCGCAACGGTGCTACGAAAGGCCGGTGTGAGCCTCTGATGGACATCAGCAACCTTGACATCAAGGCGGCGCTAGCGGCCCTAATTCAGCAGCAAGGGGAATCCGGCGCTGAGGCCATAGGCACCCAGTCTGACGACGATCTAGCCACTTACGCCCTGGACCGTTGTTTCAGCGGCGCTCTGGCATACAGCCGCTCGCGCGGTTGGCACACGTTCCCGGCCGGCGAGCATCACTGGCAGGCGGACCCCGAAGGTGACGACGTCACGTCGACCGTTCAGACCATGCTGCGCGATCTGAGGCATGCGGAACGCGACCAGCGCAAGGCGCAATACCTGGGTTCCCGTCAGCGCCGAGACAACGTCGTAGACATGCTCAAGGGACTGCCCGAAGTGCGATACGGCGGAGAATGGGACAGGAACCCATACCTACTCGCTGCGCCGAATGGCGTCATTGATCTGCGCACCGGCGACCTAACCGACGGCGAGCCGGGACAGCGAATCACGCGCGCCGTAACTGAGGCCTACGACCCCGAAGCAAAGGCGCCGCGCTGGGAGCGGTTCATATCCGAGATTTTCGCCCACGACCCGGAGCTACCGGCGTACCTTCAGCGACTGCTCGGCTACGGCATTACCGGCAGCACGAAAGAGCAGTGTTTCGCTGTCCTTTACGGCGCCGGATCTAACGGTAAGTCGACGCTGCTAACCACGCTGCGGGAACTGCTCGGCGACCATGCCGCAACCGTGCCATTCGACATGTTCACGACCAGCGGCAAGGCGCGCGGTGGACCAGAGGCGGAAATGCTGGTTGGCGCCCGGCTAGCGCTGGCCAGCGAGACAAACCGATCGGCCGTACTCGACAGCGCCGCAATCAAGAACGCGACCGGCGGTGAAGAGATCACGGTTAACCCGAAGTATCGGAAGCCGTACGCGTTCAAGCCGCAAGCGCTGATCCTGCTAGCCAGTAACTACAAACCGATCGTCCGCGAGCAGGACACCGGCACATGGCGCCGCATCAAGCTAATCCCGTTTCTTCAGCGGTTCGAAGGTGCCAGCAAGGACCCCGACCTAGAAGAGACGCTGCGCAGCGAACGGGCGGGCATCCTCGCATGGCTAGTGCGCGGCGCTGTCGACTGGTTCGAGTTTGGGCTAGACGACCCGGACAGCGTGCGCGAGGCGATAGCCGAGTACCGCGAAGAGTCTGATTCGCTCGCCGGTTTCATGCCGGGTGCGCTGGTGTCCGTTCCGGGTCGCTGGCTATCCAATGCGGCTGTCTGGACGGCATACGAGCAGTGGGCCAAGGACAACGGGGAAGAGTCCTTCCAGCGATCGAGCACGCTGAATAAGGCGCTCATGGAACGTAGCAAGGGCGAGATCAGCGCGCAGAAGCGAAACGGCATCCGTGGCCTACTCGGCGTCGCACTCGCTGACGACCTATCCCGCGAAGAGCTGCGGAAGTACGCGCCGGGCATCTTCGGCATGGACAGCTAGCCGACCCTGAATGGACAGCTGGGAATAGCTAGCTGTCCACAAGAAAGCGCAGGTCAGAGGGTGTTTGTGGACGGCTGGACAGCTGCGGACAGGTGTTTCGGGAAATGGAATCCACCAGTCTAAATGGCATATGGACTTTTGCCTGAGTACCTGTCCTAGCTGTCCTACCCGTCCACCACACCCGCTGACCAGCGCAAACACCGTGGACAGGTGCTGTCCCTGGCCTGGACGGCTGAGGCGCCCTGTCCACCTACCAGTTTTGGTATGTGACCCCGGCCGGCTCGCCGGAGAAAGCAGCGATGACCGAATACGCCAGAACCTACACCCTGCCCTACCTACTCGCGCTGCTGACTGTGATTCAGCTTGCGCTCATCAACCGTTGATCGGAGATCAAATGCCCTCCCCTGCCGACATGCCTAGGCGCATCATTTCCGCTGCCGTCTTCAGCGACAATCTGACAACGCTCGCTGTCCTGCGCCTGTACGCGCTGTCTGAGACTGCGCCGACTGTTGAGGAGAACGACTAGTGATTACGCCTGCTGCTATGCCTGGTGCCCGGCTTTCTCCCGCTGGCGCTGTTGCCAAGCTGATTACTGAGTTGGCGGCTATCGCTGATGATGGCGCCGCAATCGATCTGGACGTGTGTGAATCCGTCGCCAACCTCACTACTGCTTATGCCTCGCTGCTGAGTGCGCAGGCCGATCGAAAGGCTTCCCGATGACTGTCGACCTTGATTCGCTGGAGCGCCCCTCGGGCGTCTTCCTGGCGGAAGTGGTCGAGTACCTGTTCAGGGATGACCCTGATGACTTCCGCGTCTTCAATCACATGCTGGCTGCGGTGAACGGCTACTTGGTCGCCAACAATGTACGGCCGATCGGAAACCGCGCGCTGACTGCTGTTCTGGCTGACCTGGGTTACGCAATCGAGGCAGGTCGGGTTCTGGGCCTGACTTACTCATGGAAGCCCGCCAACCGGAACTGACTGCTACCCCACCTGAAAGGAAATTACCATGCCTGAGACCATTTCTGCCGTTGACCTACTCGTCACTCTGCCGGATGAGTTCCTGCCCGCTGATGTCATCAAGGCCAACGATGCCCGTGATGCCGCCCTGGACGCTCTAGAGGACTTTGAGGCGGAGCACGCCGACGCTCTCGCCGACAATTGGGCTGAGCGTGCGGAGGCTGCTGACATTCAGGCTGCCGTTGCTGCTGTGTCGGCTGGCAAGACGCATGCGGACGTATTGAAGCTGCCGAGCAAGGTGGATGAGGTGCGTGCGCTGCGTCCGAAGCTGACTGCCATTCAGCGGAAGTTGGCCGGCGATGTGCGGGTGGCTGAGGCTGAGCTGGTGCGCCGCTATAACGCGTGCGTTGCTGGTCTGCTGCCGGGTGCCCACCGGCGCCTAGACGACGCTGTACGGGCCGCTGAGGACGCGTACGCCGCATACCTGGCTGCTCGGGATGCTGCCGGTATGGCCATGGGGCAGATCACCCACATTCGGGACCGGATCAATGGGGGCCGTTCGGATGCGCCTTTCGCTGGTGCTGTGTATCGCGCCGATGGCCTCGATTTCATTTCCAGCGACAGCATGGGGCAGCTACGCGAGGCTGCCGGTACCTATTCCGCTGGGGACTTCAAGCCTAATCCTGAGGTGGACATTATCGGCCCGTCCGGCGTGGTGCTGACCCTGCCACTTGACCGGGCTGAAGCGCTGGTTACGTCTGGCAGTAATGACATCCGGTACGTCGACCCTGGGGCCGTTGAGGCGCTGCTCGCTGAGGTGAATGCCTGATGCCACGTCCTGATAAGTCGCGCATGACGTCCGCTCAGCTTGTTGCGTACCGCAAGGCTGGCGGGAATGTGACCGCTGATGATCTGCTGAATGCGATGGAGCGCAGCAGGGCCACTGAGGTTGAGGCAGCAGTGCGATACGAGAACGGGCAGCTAACGCGTGATGCGCTGGCTGGTATGAGTCCTGCGGAGATTGTCAAGGCCAAGGCTGATGGCCTGCTTGATGCGCTTCTAGGTCGCCAGTCTGCCTAGCTGAATGGGGAACCCTGGGTTGCTGCGCAAGCTTCCTGGGGTTCCCTGCTGATTGGAGATCTCATGGTGCGTATCCGCGTGGGCGCGTTCTATTACGTGTTTTGGGACGGGCGTCAGTACAACGGCGGGGCGGTGCTAGACGTGCCTGAGCCTGTTGCGCTGAGGTACTTCCAGCTTGGTCACGCGTCACCAGTGGATGGCGATTGGCGGGGCGTTATCCCGTCGCTGTCTGCTCCTCGTGAACCTAAGCGCACGTCTGCTGCTGTGTGTCCGTGTGAGCCTGGCAGTAAGCCAAAGGGTCTGAGGCGCAGCACCTATCAGCGCTGCCCTGTCGACGGGTGCCAGTGCCTTACCTGGCGGGGTAAGTGCCGTGCCCATGCGCGTACGTCGAGTGTGACCGGCCGTGAGTATGGGACTGGTCACCGCAATGTGTCGGCAGACCTGCGCCGGAAGTGGGAGAAGGTACGCCGTGCCTATCTCGCTGCTCACCCGTACTGCGAATGCGAGGAGTGCGCGAGGCTGCCTGCGCTGCTGCGTCCGGACGCTATTGAGGTGGACCACAAAGACGGGTTGGGTTTGCTCGGGCCCAAGGCTTTCGAGTGGGACAACTTGCAGTCGATGACCAAGGCTCATCATTCGCGTAAGACAGCGGGTGAGTCGTTTGATCATTAGGTCACGCGCTGTGTCTGAATTCCGGTGACCCTACCGGCAGGGGCCCCCCAATCGGCTAGGGGGAAAGAGACGCGGGGGAGAGTTCCGCCTGGTGCGCTCGGGGAAAAATACGCGCCGTGTCCAAAAACCTTGTGTCCATCACACACCGCTACCGAAAGGAAGTCACTCACAGTGGCTAATTCTGAGAACCTGCGCCGTGGCCGTTCTGCCCCTGGCCAGCGACGCACGACCCTACCCGCTGAATGCACGCTCCCCATTCCTCTGCCACCTGCCCGCGCGGAATCCTGGACCGATGACCAGATAGCCCGCTGGGCCGAATTGTGGCGTGGCCCGTCAGCGACGCTATGGGACGACGCTTGCCGTGGAATGGTCGCGCTGCTCGTAGAGCTTGAGGCACTGGGGACGAACGTGAATGCAGCCCAGCTAACCGAGGTTCGCCGCATTTCCGAGACTCTTCTACTCACTCCCGGCTCGCTGTCTGCCGCCGGTTATGCGCTGGAAGGTTGGCCAACATGAGTCAGTCACGACGCCGAGCAGCAGCCGCACAGCAGAGCGCGGAGCAATTCAACGATCGGCGCCCCAAGTTCGGACCCTGGAATGAGCGAAATTCAGAGGGCTGGACCATCTGTCAGAAGCACGATTACGGCGTGACGCCGGGCACCACCTGTCTCCGCTGCCGCCTAGGGAGTGATGACAGCTGAATCGCCATTCAGTAGCCCAGCTAGCCCGTTATGCCGCCCTACTCGCTGCCATGGTCATCAGTTTTGCTACGCAGGTTCACCTAGCCCGGACACACGGTGTGCCTGGCTGGCCGTCATACGCCGTTCCCGTGGCCGTCGACCTGTACCTAGTTTGGGCTGTCCGGTCACGGCGTGATGTGGCGCTGGCCGTGGCAGTTGCCGTGTCCGCGAATGTGGCCAGTGTCCTTACGTCGGAATCCCTGTCCGCTGTCGACACGTGGGTATCCGCAGCGCTGCACGCCGTATTCCCGCTAACCGTCTGGCGGATGCATCGGGCAGAAAGCCCTGAGCGGCCGTCTGGGCGCCCGGTAACGCCCCCCGAGGGAACTGGGACCCCTGAGCCGGCTGAGCCCTCCCAGAATGGGGCACGGAGCCTTTCCGATAGCTGGCCGCCGGATGACCTGTGGGCCGATTTTGAAGACAGCGCGCCGGACGAAACGCCGGTCACCCCGCCTACTGCTGAGGACGTACGAGCGGCCGTGTCCGTTCTTGAGTCCCGGAATGGCCGACCCGTGACCGGCCGGATGGTGGCTGACCACTTTGGGGTGTCCGAGCGCACCGGACGCCGTTACCTACAACTTGCCGAGGAGGCAGCAGCATGACCATTCGCCGTATCCGAGTCCGACTATGGGAGTCCGAGTTCGAGACTCTTGCCCGACTCGCCGAGGAGTCCGGCCGGACGTTCAATGACGTGATGCGCGATGCACTGCGCCTACACGCCGAGGACTACAACGCCGCTCAGACGGCCGAGTAGGCACAGTTAGGGCCCCAGTGCCAACCGACCGGAGTTCGCCCGCCACGGTGGCTCTGGGGCCCTTTCTGCGTCTCTGGGGCCTACTCGCTGCCGAGCCGTTCACCGCGCATGTGTGCCACGTCAAGGACGTCCGACAGACACTCAGCGATGCGGCGCAGCATGAACACGGCTTCCTGCGCGCTGAGTCGTGCTTCCGGCCCGTACATGGGCTGCACCAGAGCCAGGACCACGGTCGCGTTGGTCAGGTGCTGCTCTTCAATCTGATCCGCCATCAGACCCAGCATGTTGTTCGGGTCGTCAGTCGCGAGGAACGCTGGCTTCCCAGTGTCTGTCTTCCAGGGCAACCGGCGGAGGCGGGTAGCCGCTTCGGTAGTCTCGCGCATAGGACACGCTCCGTTCGTGTCTCAGCCCCTGAACTGTCCCAGCCCGGATGGTTCAGGGGCGTTTCTGTTTGCCTCCTCAGACTAGCTCGGTACCTGACTACCTCGATAGCCGAATAGCCGATTACGTCGCAGGCTGACTAGGTGGAGATCAACAGGGCTGAGCCGCACTGGCCACAGGTGGCGGCGGAAATCCGGCGACGTATCGAGAACGGCACCTATCGCGCCGGTGAGCGCCTACCGGGCAGCGTGGCTATTGCTGCTGAGTTCGACGTGTCCCAGTCGACGGCATCCCGAGCGCTGGCCAGCCTCCGCCCTGACGGCCTGGTGTACGTGGTCAGCGGACGAGGCTACTTCGTTTCGGGCACATAAGCCCAGGTCAGAGGGTGTGTGCTGCCCTACTGGTACTCTTTCTCCTTCGATGTGTACCGGCGCCGGGCGGTCCTTCCAGGAACAGGTGGTGCCCGCCGGCCGCGGCCACCTCCACCGCCGTGCGCGCCGAGGTCTGGCCCACGACGTCGGCGAGGTCGTGGGCGAGCTCGTGCTGGGCGGCGCCGAAGCTGTGCATGCCGGTGGCCGCACCCGTGCCGGGCACGCGCAGACCGGCCAGGAGCGGGTCGGGGCGTCCCGGGTCCTCCGGTTCCTCCTCGGGTACGGGTTCTTCCGCCAGGACGGCGATCAGCTGCCGCAGGCTGCGGATGCCGAGCACCGAGACACCGGGCACCAGGGCGGCCTCCGCGGCGGCGCACTCCGGGACGACCACCTGCTCGTACCCGGCGTCGGCCGCGGCCAGCACGGCGGGCAGGATGCCCCGGACCGGGCGGACGCGGCCGTCCAGTCCCAGTTCCCCGATCATCACGATGTCGGCGAGGACCCGGGGGTCGATCCGTTCGGCGGCGCCGAGCACCGCGCAGGCGACGGCCAGGTCGAAGCCGCTGCCGGCCTTGGGCACGGAGGCCGGACTGAGGCCCACCGTGAGTTTCTTCTGCGGCCACTCGCCACCCGAGTTCACGACCGCCGCCCGCACCCGGTCCCGGCTCTCCGTCAGGCTCTTGTCGGGCAGGCCCACCAGGGTGAACGCCGCCACGCCCGGTTCCAGGTCGGCCTGGACCTCGACCACGACTCCCTCCACGCCCACCAGCGCCACGGAGCACGTACGTGCGAATCCCATGTCAGGCCACCCCCCGTGCGTGCTCGACCACGGGTGCGCCGCGGTCGGGGAGCAGCACGCCGACGAGGTCGATGCGGACGCCTCCCGGTGGGGCGCCTCCGTGTTCCTGCGTCCAGCGCTCCGCCAGCCCGCGCAGGCGCTCAGCCTTGGCCGGCGTGACCGCGGCCATGGGGTGTTCGAAGGCACCGTTCCGGCGGGTCTTCACCTCGCAGACCACCAGGACGTCGCCGTCCCGGGCCACGATGTCGATCTCACCCGTCCTGCCGCAGCGCCAGTTGCGCTCCAGGACGGTCATTCCGGCCTCGCCCAGCCGCCGTGCGGCCAGGTCCTCGCCGTACTTCCCCATCGCACTGCGTTGCGCGTTGCGTGGTTGCGCGTCTCGTGTCCTCATGTCGGCACCACCTCCGGCGCCAACGATGCGGGCAGATCAGCGAGCTATTGGATCTTGGTGGAGGAGTGCGCGGTTGTGGACAACTCCGTCACCCGCCCGGGAGCTCCAGGTCGCTCTTGTTCAGCTCCTCGATGTTCACGTCCTTGAACGTGAGCACGCGGACCTGCTTCACGAAGCGGGCCGGCCGGTACATGTCCCAGACCCAGGCATCCGCCATGGACACCTCGAAGAAAACCTCACCCTGGACCGAGTGCACCTGCATCTCGTAGTCGTTGGTGAGATAGAAGCGCCGTTCGGTCTCGATCACATATTTGAACAGACCGACGACATCGCGGTACTCCCGGTAGAGCTTGAGCTCCATCTCGGTCTCGTACTTCTCGAGGTCCTCGGCGCTCATGGCATGTTCCCCTTCAGCCGTGCGATCCCACCATTGTGCGCCAGTCCCGCGGGCCCCTAGACGATTTCCGGGTCAAGGGTCACGGGCCTGGCCGGGGGACCTTCGTCGAGCAGCCTGCCAAGGAGCTCGGCGAGTCTGGTCGGATACACCGTCTCATGTGCCCGGGTCAGTTCCCGGCACGTCCACCAGCGTGCTCCCGCGACGCTGCGCCGCTCCAGTTCGGTGAGGGCCGTCGCGCGGGTCGCGGTCTGGGTCGTACGGGCGAGGTAGTACCACTCGTCCTGGTCCCAGCGGCGGCCGGCGAACGGGAAGGAGCACATGCGCCGCCACAGCACCGGGCCGAGTTCGACCTCGGTGATCCCGGTCTCCTCGGCGAGTTCCCTGAGCGCGGCCTCTTCGCGCGTCTCGGCGCCCTCCAGTCCGCCGCCCGGGGTGAACCACCAGTCGTCGGCCGGGTCGTCCGGCTCGTGACCGTGCAGCAGCAGGATGCGGTCGTCGGGGTCGAGCAGGACCACCCGGGCGACCTTGCGCAGGCCGCCGCCGTGGGAGTCCACGCCCGGCTCCACGGTCTCAGCCGGCACCGACGGGCTCCGTACGGGCCCGGGAGCGCCCGCCGAACAGTTTGGCGATCGGGCCGTAGGCTCCGCCGCCCAGGATGAGCACGGCGCCGCCGACGATCAGTAGGACGATCGTACGCAGCGGGCCGGGCTGGGAGAGGGCACCGAGGGTCTCGAAGCCGGTGGGGCGCTTGAGCATGCCGTTCATGGGCCAGACGACGGCGTCGACACGGGCGGAGACGGCGCTGCGGGCGACCGTGCCGCTGGCGGCGTCGGTGAGGTGGGCGGTGGAGTCCAGGGAGTTCTGGCGCTCGTCGCCGAGGAGGAAGAGCCGGCCCTCGGGCACGGTCACCGTCGGGATCTTCTTGTCCTCGGCCAGGCTGCCCTTGGGCAGGTACGGCTCGTCGATCTGCTTGCCGTTGACGGTCAGCTTGCCGTCGGTGCAGCAGGCGACGGTGTCACCGCCGACCGCGACGACGCGCTTGACCACGTTGGCGTTCGTCACCCAGCTCTTGTCACGGAAGACCACGACATCGCCGCGGCGCACCTCACCGCCGTCGACGCGCTGGGCGAGCACCCGGTCGCCCGCGGCGATCGTCGGCGACATCGAACTGGTGGGCACCGTGTACGGCCGGTAGACCACCGCCGCCCAAGCGAATCCCCCGAGGAACAGCACCAGGCCCAGTGCCACGGCCACCCCGGACAGCCGCTGTCCGAGCCGGCTGCCCACCTGTGCCGCTCCTGTGCTCCCGCCGCTGCGCGGGACCGTACGCGTCGTGCTCTCGCCACCCATGGACCCGCACCCTACCCGGCGGTACCGAAAGGGTGCAGCCCCTCTTTCCCGGCCTTGGTCAGCTCTTGCGCTTCCGCCGCCACACCGCCACCGGAAGCACACCGGTCAGGGCGATGGCCTGCGGGGCCACCGTGAAGGATCCGGCGGCCGAGGACTGCTGGTCGAGGCCCGACTGGTCGAAGGTGTCGGGAACCGGCAGCGTGCCCCAGCGGTTGATCGGCCAGGCCTTGACGATGGCGCGCCCGACGACGTCCTTGACCGGGACCATGCCGTGGTACTTGTCGTCCTGGTTGTAGCGCGAGTCGCGCGAGTTCTGGCGGTGGTCGCCCATGACCCAGACGTAGCCCTTGGGCACCTTGACCTTGAACTGGCCGCCCTGGTCGTCGTCGGTGCAGGGCGTGTTGCCGGCGTAGACGTACGACTGCTCGTTCAGCGCCTTGCTGTTGACCGTCAGCGGGCCGGTCCCCTTGCACTCGACCGTGTCCCCGCCGACCCCGATCACACGCTTGATCAGGTCCTTCTCCTCCGCCGACGGCATCAGGCCGATCCAGCTGAGGACCTTCTGCACGGCGTTGGGCTCGGGCGTCGGCTCGCCGGCCAGCCACTGGCTGGGGTCGTGGAAGACGATGACCTCGCCGCGCTCGGGCTCGGAGCCGAACCAGGGGGTGAGCTTGTCGACGAGGACCCGGTCGCCCTCCTGAAGGGTGTTCTGCATCGAGTCGGACGGGATCGAGAACGCCTGCACCAGGAACGTCTTGATCAGCAGGGCCAGCACGAGCGCGATGCCGATCAGGATCGGCAGCTCCTTCCAGAAGGAGCGCGCCTTCCTGGGAGCCGGCGTCGGGCCACCAGGGCCCTCCCCCTCGGTCGGGCCCCTGTCCTCGGTCGGGCCCTGCGGCTCGCCCGGCTCCGCACCGTCGCCTTGGCCCGCCGGGGAGTCATTCCCGGAGGTCACGGCGTCGTCCGCGCCGGCGGTCGCGTCCACGGGGCGTCCGCGGTTCTCCTCGCCGTCGTGTCCGGACCGTGCGCCAACCGCCACATCCCCCACGCCAACTCCTCACTCTGTGCCGCCGCCTGCCCCATACGCGGTGCAGGCCCACCACTCCCATAACGAGCGGAAGTTCCGCAGGGCTCGGGAGTGGCATCGTTCCGTTGGGATCGTCGGTGACAACCCTATGCGACAGCCGCGAGGACGAGGTCGTCGTGGCCCCCGCGTCGGTGACGGAAGAAAAGGTTTGCGGTTCCTTGAGGCTGGTCCAGTGACCCATCGGCCAGCCGATGACCATGGCGCGTCCGACCACCGAGCTCAGGGCGACCGTGCCTCCGTAGCTGGTGTTCTGGTGGTACCGGGAGTCCGCCGAGTTGCCCCGGTGGTCGCCCATCACCCAGAGCCGTCCCTTGGGGACGGTGATGTCGAACGATGACTGGGAGGGGGCGTTGCCCGGATACAGGTAGTCCGTCTCGGAGAGGGGAACGCCGTTGACGGTCACGCGGCCCTGGGCGTCACAGCATTTGACGTGATCCCCGCCGACCCCGATGACCCGTTTGATCAGGTCCTTCTCGTTGTCGGAGGGCAGCAGGCCGATGAACTGGAGGCCTTCCTTGACCTGCTTGACCACCACGGGGTCGTTCTTCTTGGTGGTCTGCTCGTCCGCCAGCCAGCCGCCCGGATCGTGGAACACGACGACGTCCCCGCGTTGCGGCTCGGAGCCGAACCACGGGGTGAACTTGTCGACCAGGACGCGGTCGCCGATCCGGATCGTCTGCTCCATGGAGCCCGAGGGGATCACGAACGCCTGGACGAGGAAGGTCTTGAGCACGAGCGCTATCAGGACGGCCACGCCGACCAGGAGGGGGATCTCCCGGACCGCGCTGCGCCTGCGTTTGCGCTTGACCTTGCGCTGCAACTTGCGCCGCTCCGCACGCGTGCGTCCACCGGACGGCTTGGAGGCAGCGCGGCGGGAGCCGGTGGGCAGCAGGTTTTCGGCGGGGCCGCTGGGCACACCGCGCGGTTTGCCGCGGCTACCCATGGGCACCCTCCGCGGCGGGCACGCGCGCATAGGCGGCGGGGCGCTTCAGGTGCGTGAGACGGTCGGACGGCCAGACGATCCAGTCGGCCCGGCCGATCACGTCACCGACGGGAATCATGCCGCCGCCGGGCGAGCCCAGGTGGTCGCGGGAGTCGCTGGAGTCGCTGCGGTGGTCGCCCAGGACGAAGAGCCTGCCGTCGGGCACCACGACGTCGAAAGGGACGGAGGACGCGCTGTCCCCGGGGTAGAGGAACGCCGTCTCGTCGACCGACCGGCCGTTCACTTGGATCTGCCCCTCCTTGTCGCAGCAGACAACATGGTCTCCCCCCACACCCACAACGCGCTTGATGTAGTCGGCGTGCCCGAAGTACCCGGTGCCGTCGAACACGACCACATCGCCACGTCGCGGCTGGGCACCGAAACGGTACGCCAACTTATCTACGAGAACGCGGTCCCCGATCCTCAATCCCTGTTCCATGGATCCGCTGGGAATTTGGAATGGCTGAACCACGAACGCGTTGAGGAGAAGCAAAAACACCAGGCAGACGAAGAGGGTGAGGGTGATCCACCCGCCCGGCAGCCAGTCGGTGATCCGCGACACCAACGCGAAACGCGACCGTTCCTCCGTGCCCCTGGTGTGGTCGGGGCGGGAGGAGCGGTCGCGCTCCGTCGGCTGTGCTTCGGTGTCCATCGAGGCCAGATGCTATCCGGCCTCGCTGTGACGTCCGGGAGGCGCTCAGCTCTCGCGCTTCTCCTTGATCTTCGCCGCCTTGCCGCGCAGCTCGCGCAGGTAGTACAGCTTGGCGCGGCGCACGTCACCGCGGGTGACGAGCTCGATCTTCTCCACGATCGGGGTGTGCACCGGGAAGGTGCGCTCGACGCCGACGGAGAAGGAGACCTTGCGGACCGTGAAGGTCTCGCGGACACCGGAGCCCTGACGGCGGATCACAACGCCCTTGAACTGCTGCACACGGGAGCGGTTGCCCTCGATGACGCGGACGTGGACGTTGACGGTGTCACCCGGGCGGAAGGCCGGGATGTCGCTGCGCAGCGACGCGGAGTCGACGGAGTCGAGCAGGTGAGACATTTCGTCTGCTTTCTTCGCTGATGCCACAGGTCATCAACGGGAACTAGGTGTTCACAGGGGGTGCTGCGCGGGTCGGGGCGGACGTCGTGTCCCCCTGTGGCAGGGGCGCACACCGGACGGACGCACAACAGCGGCCTATTCTTCCACGCCCTCGGTCCTGCGCCAAAATCGGCCGTACGGTTCACCCTCCGGGTCGGGGGCCCAGCCGAGGATGGACAGCATCTCGCGGTCCTTCTTGTCGAACGCCTTGGGATCGCAGCGCTCGATGAGGTCGGGCCGGTGGGCCGTCGTGCGCCGCAGCGCCTCGTCCCGGCGCCAGCGGGCGATCCTGCCGTGGTGGCCGCTGAGCAGCACGTCCGGGATGTCGCGGCCGCGCCACAGGGGCGGCTTGGTGTAGACGGGGCCTTCCAGGAGGCTCGCCATCGCGCCGGGCGCGAAGGAGTCGTCCCGGTGGGACTCGGCGTTGCCGAGGACACCGGGCAGCAGCCGTGCCACTGCCTCGGTGATGACGAGTACGGCCGCCTCGCCGCCGGCCAGGACGTAGTCGCCGATGGACACCTCGTACACCGGCATCCGGGTGGCGTACTCGTCGATGACACGCCGGTCGATGCCCTCGTAGCGGGCCGGGGTGAAGACCAGCCAGGGGCGCTCGGACAGTTCGACGGCCAGTTCCTGGGTGAAGGGACGGCCGCTGGGGGTGGGGACGATCAGCGCGGGGGCTCGGGAGCCCGTCTCGTAGCCGTCGGCGAGGACGGTGTCGAGGGCGTCGCCCCAGGGCTCGGTCTTCATGACCATGCCGGGGCCGCCGCCGTACGGGGTGTCGTCGACCGTGTTGTGGCGGTCGTAGGTCCACGCGCGCAGGTCGTGCACGTGCACGTTCAGCTGTCCACGCGCGCGTGCCTTGCCGACGAGGGAGACGTTCAGCGGTTCCAGGTACTCGGGGAAGATCGTGACGACGTCGAGGCGCATCAGGCATCGTCCCCGGAGTCCCCGGAGTCCCCGGAGTCCTGGGAGGACGCGATCTCGGCGCGGTCGTCGATCAGACCCGGCGGCGGGGTGATGACCGCGCGCTGCTCCTCCAGGTCGATCTCGGTGACGATCTCCGCGACGAACGGGATCATGACCTCGGTCCCGTCGGGGCGCTCCACGATGAACAGGTCCTGGGTGGGCAGGTGCGAGATCTCGGTGATCCGGCCGACCTCCGTACCGTCCTCGGTCACCACGTCGAGGTCGACGAGCTGGTGGTCGTAGTACTCGTCCTCCTCCTCGGGGAGCTCGTTCGGATCGACCTCGGCGATCAGGAGGGTGTTGCGCAGCGCCTCGGCGGCGTTGCGGTCGGCGACGCCCTCGAAACGCAGCAGGAGCCGGCCGCTGTGCACCCGGCCGGTCGCGATGGTGAGCGGCCCCGCGGAGGCGGGGTCCGTGGTCAGTACGGCACCGGGTCCGAGCCGGAGTTCCGGCTCGTCGGTACGGACCTCGACGGTGACCTCGCCCTTGATGCCGTGGGCACGGCCGATCCGTGCGACTACCAGCTGCACTGTGCTTGCTCTCCTGTCATACGACTGCGGGCCGGGGACGGCCCAGTGGCCCTCCCCGGCCCGAGCCGGTGCTGCGAAACGTCAGCGGACGTGGTCCACGTCGACGAGGTCGACGCGGACACCGCGGCCGCCGATGGCACCCACGACGGTGCGCAGGGCGCGCGCGGTGCGGCCGTTGCGGCCGATCACCTTGCCGAGGTCGTCGGGGTGCACCCGGACCTCGAGCACCCGCCCGCGGCGCAGGTCGCGCGAGGCGACCTGCACATCGTCAGGGTTGTCGACGATGCCCTTCACGAGGTGCTCAAGCGCCTCTTCGAGCATGCTGCTCAGGCCTCGGTCGACTCGGACTCAGCCGCGGCCTCGTCCTTCTTCTCAGCCTTCTTCTTCTGGGTGATCGCCTCACCCTTGCCCTCGTCGTCACCGCCGAGAGCCTCGAACGACGGACGCGTGGCCTTCGGCGCGGCGACGAGCAGCGGCGCCGGGGCGGGCTCGCCCTTGAACTTCTGCCAGTCGCCGGTCTTCTTCAGGATGGCGAGCACGGGCTCGGTCGGCTGCGCGCCGACACCCAGCCAGTACGCCACACGCTCGGCGTCCACCTCGATGACCGACGGGTTGTAGGTCGGGTGGTACTTGCCGATCTCCTCGATGGCCCGGCCGTCACGGCGGGTACGGGAGTCGGCGACGACGATGCGGTAGTGAGGCGAACGGATCTTGCCCAGACGCTTCAGCTTGATCTTGACTGCCACGGGAGTGGATTCTCCTGGTTTTGACGTGGTTGGGCACGGCGGTGCTGCCGCGTGGGGTTGCGGTACCCGAGTGCCCGACGGACGCGTCAGCCGGAGGAGAGAGGGGTCCTGTGCGGCTGTCGAGTACAGCTAGCCATTGTGCCATACCTGGCGGGTCGTTCTTGGCCGAGGGTGGGGAGGGCTCGCTCGGGCATGCCTGAGGGGCACCCGGCGCGGAGGTGAGGTACGTCGGGTGCTCGCCCGGCGGGGAGGGCCGGGTCACGGCTGCCACGAGCAGCCGCGACCTCAGCTCGCCGCCGCCCCCACGACTTCCGGGATCCGGAACGGCTTGCCGCAGCCGCCGCACACGATCGGGGCCTGGGCCAGGACCGAGGGCACCACCCGGACGTTGCGGCCGCAGTCGCAGACCGCCTTGACGCGGACGCCGCCGCCGGAGGAGCCGTGGCGGGCGGCCGGGCCGCGGAACGTACGGGAGGTGTCGGCGGAGGTCGCCGCCGTGTGGGCCTTCAGGGCGCGCTGAAGGCGCTCGATGGTCGGCCGATAGCGCCGCTTCGCCTCGGGATTGAGCGTGACCAGCGAGAAACCGCTGCTTGGGTGCGGCTCGTCGGGGTGGTCCAGGCCCAGCTCCTCGGCGATCGCGAGGAATCGGCGGTTGTGGTAGCGGCCGGCGCGGGAGGTGTCGCGGACTCCGCGCGCGGCGGCGATGCCGTGGACTGCTTCGTGCAGCAGCCGCTCGAAGGAGAGCTCGTGACCGCAGGCGGACGACGACTCTCCGATCAGGGACTCTGGCGCGGCAAGGTCCGGCAGCTCGGGGTGGTACCGCTGAATGTCGGCCCACGCCTGTGCCAGCTCTGCGGCGAGAACAGGTGGTGTCTGTGTCGTGCTCACGTAATGACAACGAGCCTGGGTGCCGCTGTGTTCCGATTCCGGGCCATCCCAAATAATTTGCACGTACCCGTCAGTTGCCACCGATGCGTCCTGACGAGGGCGGGTGCGCTGATCTGCGGAGAAGCCGCACAGCTCCTACCAAGCCGGTGCGTAGCCTGACGTACGGCCACGTACGGCCCGGCGCGTAGATGATGTCCCCGCACCGGGTCGCCCGGATCCGCACGTGCGCAAGAAGCGTTTCGGTCGCTCTCCCGCCGAAAGGGCGCTACTCAGTAAGCGCGCGCGACGATCGCGGTGTTACCCGGGGCGTCCTCGTCGTCCGGCACGGACCCGTCCGCGGCGACCAGACACCGTACGGTCACCGCGTGCTCGGCCAGTTCGGCCTCGCCCTCAGCGCCGAGCGTCGCCCACGGGATGCGCGCCCAGCCGCCGGCACCGACCGCCTCCACGGCCTCCGCGGTCGAGGACACGTCCGAGGTACGGGACTCGCGGCGCTCGCGGGACTGCCGCAGCAGCAGCGCCTGGTCCTCCTCCAGCAGCGTCGGGAGGACCTCCGCGAGCCTGTCGATCGCCACCGGCTCCTTGCCGCCGGGGATGCGGCGCGCCAGCATCGCGGTGCCGTTCTCCAGGTCCCGGGGACCGACCTCCACGCGCGCGGGCACGCCCTTGAGCTCCCAGTCGACGGCGCGGCGGCCGAAGGGGGTGTCGATGCGGTCGTCCACCTGGACGCGCAGGCCGGCCGCCTTCAGCCGGTCGCCGATCTCGCGGACCTTGGCCAGAACCGCCTCGTCGCCCTTGATCGCGAGGACGACGACCTGGACCTGCGCCAGGCGCGGCGGAACCCGGAGGCCGTTGTCGTCACCGTGCATCATCACCAGCGCGCCGATCATGCGCGTGGTCGAGCCCCAGGAGGTCTGCCAGACCAGCTCCTGCGTGCCGTCCTTGGAGAGGTACGAGGTGTTGAAGGCCTTGGCGAAGTTCTGGCCCAGCTCGTGGCTGGTCGCCATCTGGAGGGCCTTGCCGTCGCCCATCATGCCTTCGAGCGTGAGGGTGTTGATGGCGCCCGCGAACCGCTCCTTGGCGGTCTTGCGGCCGGGAACGACGTCCATGGCGAGCACGTTCACCATGAAGTCCTCGTAGACCTCGCGGTGGATGTGAGAGGCGAAGTCGCGGGCGTCCTGCTGGGTGGCGTGCGCCGTGTGGCCCTCCTGCCACAGGAACTCCGTCGTGCGCAGGAACAGACGCGGTCTGAGCTCCCAGCGGACCACGTTCGCCCACTGATTGATCAGCAGGGGCAGGTCCCGGTAGCTCTGCACCCACTTCGAGAAGTAGTCGTTGATGATCATCTCGGAGGTGGGCCGGACCACCGCCGGCTCCTCCAGCTCCTTGCCACCGCCGTGCGTGACCACCGCGAGCTCGGGCGCGAACCCCTCGACGTGGTCGGCCTCCCTGGTGAGGTACGACTGCGGGATCAGCAGCGGGAAGTACGCGTTCTGGGTGCCCGTCTCCTTGATGCGGGCGTCCATCTCCGCCTGCATCCGCTCCCACAGCCCGTACCCGTACGGTCGGATGACCATGGTGCCGCGCACCGGACCGTTGTCGGCCAGTTCGGCCTTGTTGATCAGATCCTGGTACCACCGGGGGAAGTCGTCCGCCCGCGGTGTGAGAACGGGTGCCTTGGCCATGGCGAGATGGTACGGGCTCACGTTGCGGGGATGTGAATTCTCGCCACTGGCACAGGGAAGGCACAAGGAGGGCCCCACTAGCACTGGACGCCGCCGCGAGCCGGGAGTTACCTGACATACGTGGAAGGTGCGAGCGCACGGCACGGGGGCCACGTAACGGGGCACAGCGGCAACTCTCTGCGGATTGGGGCGCTTACCTATGACACCTACGCTCGTGCGGCAACACCTGTCTCACGCGGGATCGGCTCCCCACGTGAACCTGTGCGCACGCGCGCGTGACTGGTCCGAGATTCAGGAGCGGATGCTGGTCCCGCTCTACGAGGCCGTCTACGAGCGACTTGAAGTGGGCCCCGGCACACGGCTGCTGGGCCTCGGTTGCGGCTCCGGACTCGCCCTGCTGATGGCTGCCTCCAGAGGGGCCGCAGTCGCCGGCGTCGACTCCTCCCCCGAGCGACTAGCCCTCGCGCGGCAACGCCTCCAGCCGGACGGCTGGACCACGCGCGCGCGTGCCCGGACCCGGATCGTCGCCGGCTCACTCCGGGACGCGGCCGACGCGGACACCCCCGCCTACACACTGGTCACCGCCTTCGACCCCGTGGGGTCCCTGGCGGCCGGCTGCGAGGACCTCGGCGAGCTGCTCGCCGAGGCGACCCCGCTCGCGGCGCGCGGGACGCCCGTGGTGCTGGCCGGCTGGGGCCCGCAGGAGCGCTGCGCCACGTCGGCGGTACTGCGGGCGGCCACCCGGCCCGCCCAGTGGCGCCCCGCCCTGCGCGACGAGCTCGAGGAGGTCGCCCAGCGGGCCGGGCTGAAGCCGGACGGCTCGGGCCGGGTCGCCTGCCCCTTCGGATACGCCGACCTCGACAGCGCCGCCCGCGGCCTCATGTCGACGGGCCTGCTCGACACGGCGGTCGCCGCGGCGGACCGGGACCGGGTGGGCAAGGAGCTGGCGGAGGCGCTGCATCCGTACCGGCGGGGGGACGGCACCGTGTGGATGCCGAACATCTTCCGCTACCTGATCGCCCGCGTGCCCTAGGCCGGGGTCGGCCGAGGGACCGGAAGCGCCCGGGGGGGGGCCGGGGTCGCCCGCGTCCTCAGCGGGGCTCCCCGTCCTTCGTCAGACGGGTGATCCCGGCGATCCGGTAGGCGTCCGCCTCCTCCAGCGTCTCGTGCTCCAGCAGCGCGTGGGCGAGGGCGTCCAGCCGCCCGCGGTGGTCGAGCAGTTTGCGGGACGCCTCCTCGTAGCACTCGTCGACGATCCGCCGCATCTCGCCGTCGATCACGTCGAGGGTGTGCGGGGCGGCGGCGAGCCCGTACGCCTGCTGGGCGTCGCTCGGGAGGGCGGAGAGGCGGCCGACGCGTTCGCTCATGCCCCAGCGGGCCACCATCCCGCGCGCGATGTTGGTGACCTGTTCGAGGTCGTTCTCCGCCCCCGTGGTGACGACCCCGTAGACCACCTCTTCCGCCGCCATGCCGCCCAGGGCGCCGATGATGCGGCCGCGCAGGTACTCCTCCGAGTGCGCGTACCGCTCCACCTCGGGGGTCGACATGGTCACCCCGAGCGCCCGGCCGCGCGGCACGATGGTGACCTTGCGGACGGGGTCGGCGCCGGGCTGGAGCATGCCCAGGAGGGCGTGGCCGCTCTCGTGGTAGGCGGTGCGGCGACGGTCCTCCTCGGGCATGACCAGGGTGCGTTCGGCGCCCAGCTGCACCTTCTCCAGGGCCTCCGAGAGCTCGGACTGGGTCACCTGCTCCTGTTTGCGCTTGATCGCGAGCAGTACGGCCTCGTTGGCGAGATTGGCCAGATCCGCACCTGTCATGCCCGGGGTGGTGCGGGCCACCTGGGTCAGGTCCACCTCGGGGGCGAGCGGTATCCCGCGGGTGTGGATCCGCAGGATGGCCTCGCGTCCGCCGCGGTCCGGCGGGGAGACGTTGACCACCCGGTCGAAGCGGCCGGGCCGGGTCAGCGCCGGATCCAGGATGTCGGCGCGGTTCGTCGCCGCGATGACGACCACGCCCTCCGAACCGGAGAAGCCGTCCATCTCGGTGAGGATCTGGTTCAGCGTCTGCTCGCGCTCGTCGTGGCCGCTCACCGAGGCGCCGCCGCCCCGGGCCCGCCCGATCGTGTCGATCTCGTCGATGAAGATGATCGACGGGGCCACCTTGCGCGCCTCGCCGAACAGCTCGCGGACGCGGGAGGCGCCGACGCCCACGATCATCTCGATGAACTCCGAGGCGGAGGCCGAGAAGAACGGCACGCCCGCCTCACCCGCCACGGCCCGCGCCAGCAGGGTCTTGCCGGTGCCCGGCGGCCCCGCGAGCAGCACGCCGCGCGGCATCTTCGCGCCCATCCTGCGGTAGACGTCGGGGTGCTCCAGGAAGTCGACGACGTCGTCCAGCTCGCCCTTGACCTCGTCGATGCCGGCCACGTCGGCGAACGTGGTGCGCTGGGTGCCGGGCCGGAGCTCGACCGGCCTCGGTGGCGCCTTGCGGCCGAGCATGCCCCCGGCGCCGCCCAGGCCGCCCGCGCGCAGCCGCCGTGCGAAGAAGATCCACACCGCCGCCAGGACCACCAGCGGCGCGAGGGAGAGCAGCAGGTTGGACAGCAGGCTGCGCTGCTGCACCACCGGCTGCGCGGTCACCGTGACGCCATGGTTGCTCAGGCTCCGCCAGAGGTTGTCGTTGGCGAAGGCCGGGCGCTGCGTCTTGAACTTGGTGTACTGGCCGCCGCCCTCGGGGTTGCCGCGGGCGCTCTTGAGCTGCCCCTGGATCGCATCGCCCTTGGAGTAGATCTTGGCGACGTTGCCCATGTCGACCTGCCTGCTGAACTCCGTGTACGAGATCGTCGGCTCGTTGCCCTGGCCGAGGTAGTTCAGCCCCACGTACGCCAGCAGGAAGACGATCACCGCGGTGACGGCCAGCCCCCACCATCGGCCGCGCGGCCATCTGCTGCCGGGCCGCCGTGGTGCCTCGTCCGGGGTGCCCTCGGTGCGCCACGGACGGTCGGGGACCCTGGGGGGTGGCCCGGCGTTGCTCATATCTGGACGTTACGGCACACAGCGGGCCATGGCACGCGCTGAGGGCGCCCCTTCGCGGAAGGGGCGCCCTCAGTGGTGTACGGCGTGGGTGCGTGTCAGCCCATGAACTTCTTGAACTCGTCCGGCAGCTCGAAGTCCTCCCCGGCCTGCTGGCCCGGCAGGCCGAAGGCGCCGGCGCCCTGGGCTCCGGCGGCGCGGCGGGCGGCCGCCTCCTGTTCCTGCTGCTTGCGCTTCATCGGGTTGCCGGAGCGCTGCTTGCCCTTGGCCTGCTTCGGCTGCTTCTTGGTCCGGCCGGGGCCGCCGCCCATGCCCGGGATCCCCGGCATGCCGGGCATGCCGCCGCCCTGGGCCATGCGGGACATCATCTTGCGGGCCTCGAAGAACCGCTCGACCAGGCCCTTCACCGCGCTGACCTCGACACCGGAACCCTTGGCGATACGGGCGCGGCGCGAGCCGTTGATGATCGTCGGGTCCTGGCGCTCGCCCGGGGTCATCGACTTGATCATCGCGGCGACGCGGTCGACCTCCCGCTCGTCGAGGTTGTTGATCTGGTCCTTGATCTGCCCCATGCCGGGCAGCATGCCGAGCAGCTTGCTGATGCTGCCCATCTTCCTGACCTGCTCCATCTGGGCCAGGAAGTCGTCCAGGGTGAAGTCCTGGCCCTTCTTGGACGCCAGCTTGGAGGCCATCTTCTCGGCCTCTTCCTGGCTGAACGTCTTCTCCGCCTGCTCGATCAGGGTGAGCAGGTCACCCATGTCGAGGATGCGGGAGGCCATCCGGTCCGGGTGGAAGGCGTCGAAGTCCTCGAGCTTCTCGCCGTTCGACGCGAAGATGATCGGCTTGCCGGTGATCTGGCGGATCGACAGGGCCGCACCACCGCGGGCGTCGCCGTCGAGCTTGGAGAGCACCACGCCGTCGAAGCCAACGCCGTCGCGGAAGGCCTCCGCGGTGTTGACCGCGTCCTGACCGATCATGGCGTCGACGACGAAGAGGATCTCGTCGGGGCTGACGGCGTCGCGGATGTCCGCGGCCTGCTGCATCATCTCCTGGTCGATGCCCAGGCGGCCGGCGGTGTCCACGATCACGATGTCGTGGACCTTGGTCCGCGCGTGCTCGATGGAGTCCTTGGCGACCTTCACCGGGTCACCGACGCCGTTGCCCGGCTCGGGCGCGTACACCGCGACACCGGCGCGCTCGGCGACCACGCTGAGCTGGTTGACGGCGTTCGGCCGCTGGAGGTCGGCGGCGACCAGCAGGGGCGAGTGTCCCTGCTCCTTCAGCCACCGGCCGAGCTTGCCCGCGAGCGTGGTCTTACCTGCGCCCTGGAGACCGGCGAGCATGATCACGGTGGGCGGCTGCTTGGCGAAGCGCAGGCGCCGGGTCTCACCGCCGAGGATGGTGACGAGCTCGTCGTTGACGATCTTCAGCACCTGCTGGGCGGGGTTCAGCGCCCGGGAGACCTCGGCGCCGAGCGCCCTCTCCTTGATGTTCTTGATGAACGTCCGCACGACGGGCAGCGCCACGTCCGCCTCGAGGAGCGCGATGCGGATCTCGCGGGCCGTGGCGTCGATGTCCGCCTCGGAGAGCCGTCCCTTGCCGCGCAGGTTCTTGAAAGTCGCTGAGAGGCGATCGGAGAGAGTATCGAACACGGCGGCGTCGGTCCTCGGAGTCGGGGGCAGTCTGAGCGTCTTCCAGGGTATCCGGCCGCGCAAGACAATCGTCCCCGCCTGTCCAGAAGGTCACGCCCGCAGTGCCTCCTCCAGCGCGCGCGCCACCGAAACCGCCTCCTCTCCCGGCAGCGGTGCCCCCTTGGGCGCGGTGACGTAGAAGGCGTCGACGGCGTTGGATCCCAGGGTCGACACATGCGCGCTGCGCACCCGTACGCCCGCATCTTCCAGTGCCTGTCCGATCCGGAACAGCAGCCCGGGCGCGTCCTGGGCGCGGACCTCGATCACCGTGGCGTGGTGGGAGGCGGCCGGGGCGACCGTGACCCGCGGGGGCGGGGCCACCCGGCCGCGGCGGCGGGGGTAGGCGGCGTCGCGTTCGGCGAGGCGGGCGGCGATGCCGAGGCTGCCGTCGAGGGCCCGTACGAGATCGGCGCGCAGCCGGGCCGCCTGGGGCAGGGAGCCGTACTCCGCGGCCACCCGCCAGTTCAGGAGCAGCACCGAGCCCTCCTCGAAGCCGTCGGGCAGGTCCAGTGCGCGGAGTTCCGCGGTCCGGACGGTCAGGCGGTGCATGGCGAGGACACCGGCGACGGCGGGCAGGACGCCGGGCTGGTCCGGTACGGCGATGACGAGCTCCACGCCGAGGGGCTCGGGTTCGCCCGGCGGTTCCTCGCCCGGCGGCTCGGTCTGGGCGCGCAGTGCGAGGACCGGCCCGCCGGTGCGGAAGGCCTCGACGGCGAGCCGCTCCTGTTCGGCGGTGGGCGCGGCGGCCTCGGGCTCGTCGAGGGTGTCGCCGGCGAGGACGGCGGAGACCCGCTTGACCAGGTCGGCGACGAGGGAGCCCCGCCAGGATGACCACGCGGCCGGGCCGGTGGCCAGCGCGTCCGCCTCGGTGAGGGCGTGCAGCAGCTCCAGCGTGCTCTGGGTGCCGACGGCCTCGGCGACCGACTGGACGGTGGCCGGATCCTCCAGGTCGCGCCGGGTGGCGGTCTCGACGAGGAGGAGATGGTGGCGTACGAGGGCGGACAGTACGGCCACGTCGGAGCGGTCGAAGCCGATCCGGGCCGCGACGTCCTTGGCGATGATCTCGCCGGCCACGGAGTGGTCGCCGGGCCAGCCCTTGCCGATGTCGTGCAGCAGCGCGGCGACGAGGAGCAGGTCGGGGCGGCTGACGCGGCGGGTCAGCTCGGAGGCGCGGACGGCGGTCTCGATCAGATGCCGGTCGACGGTCCAGAGGTGGACGGCGTTGCGCTGCGGGCGGCAGCGGACCCGCTCCCAGTCGGGCAGGAGCCGGGTGATCAGGCCCTCGGCCTCCAGTGCCTCCCAGACGTCCACCGTCGGGCGGCCCGAGCCGAGCAGCGTGACCAGCTGCTCGCGCGCCTCCGCGGGCCAGGGCGAGGGCAGCGGGCGCACATTGGCCGCCATGCGGCGTACGGCGTGCAGGGAGAGCGGGAGGCCGGCCTGTGCGGCGGCGGCCGCGGCACGCAGCGGCAGCACCGGGTCGCGTTCGGGTCGCGCGGCGCGGGCGAGCACCACCTCACCGTCCTGCTCCACGACCCCCTCGGCCAGCGGAGACCGCTCGGCGACCGGCTTGCCGCCGCCCAGCATGGCGCGCAGGCGCGGGCGTACGGCGCGCGACCGCAGCACGCGCCCCACTTCACGCCAGGTGACGTCGCTGGCGTAGGAGATGACCCGCGCGGCCTCGTACACCTGGCGCAACAGGGTGTCGGCGTCGAGCAGGCCGAGCTCGGCGGCCACCTGGTCCTGCTCCTGCAACGCCAGCCGGTCGGTGGCCCGGCCCGTGGTCAGGTGCAGGGCGTCCCGTACGTCCAGCAGGCGCCGCCGGGCGTCCGCGAGGCCCTCGCGCGGGGCGTCGGCCAGCCAGGAGGCGGCGACCGCGCGCAGGGCGGTGGCGTCGCGCAGGCCGCCCCTCGCCTCCTTGAGGTCGGGCTCCAGCAGGTACTGAAGCTCACCCTGTCGTTCGGCGCGCTCGGCGCACAGTTCCTGGAGTTCGGGGAGACGTTTCGGCGCCTGGTTGCGCCAGTCGGCGAGCACCGCCGTGCGCAACCCGGCGGTGAGGCCGAGGTCACCGGCGAGATGGCGGGCGTCGAGGAGGCCGAGCTGGACCTTGAGGTCCTCGCCGGCCGTCTTGCGTGCCTCGGCCGCGGTGCGCACGGAGTGGTCGAGGGCGAGGCCGAGGTCCCAGACCGGGTACCAGAGCCGGTCGGCGAGGGCGGCCACCGCCTTGGTGTCGCCGCCGTCGTGCAGCAGGAGCAGGTCGAGGTCGCTGCGGGGGGACAGCTCGCCGCGCCCGTAGCCGCCGACGGCGACGAGGGAGACGCCCCCCAGTCCGTCGGCCGCCGCGGCGAACAGCCCCGACAGCCAGTCGTCGGTCAGCTGGGCGAGGGCGGCACGGCGCGGCGGCCCGGACCGCGCCCCGTCACCGAGGAGGCGCAGCCGGGCCGCCGCGTAGCCGCTGGGTCCCGAGTCATCCGCTTCGTTCCGCACATCCGTACTCGTCACCCAGCCGCTCCTGACTGTATTCAGATGGTTCTGTTCTACAGCGCGTCCGGGCCGCGCTCACCGGTCCGCACCCGTACGGCCGTCTCGACCGGCAGGGACCAGACCTTGCCGTCACCGATCTTGCCGGTGCGGGCCGCCTTGACGATGACCTCGATCAGCTGTTCGGCGTCGTCGTCCTCGGCCAGCACCTCGATGCGGATCTTGGGCACCAGGTCGACGGTGTACTCGGCACCGCGGTAGACCTCGGTGTGGCCCCGCTGACGACCGTAACCGCTCGCCTCGGTGACCGTCAGTCCGTGGACGCCGAAGGCCTGGAGGGCCTCCTTGATCTCATCGAGCCGGTGGGGCTTGACGACGGCGGTGATGAGCTTCATGCGTCCACCTTCTTGCTCTGCGGGGCGGCGGCCAGGCCCGAACCGGCGACGGATCCGACGACACCGCCGCCCGCGCCGCTGAAGTCGTATGCGGTCTCGGCGTGCTCGGCCTGGTCGATGCCGGACACCTCCTCGTCCTCCGTGACCCGCATGCCGATGGTCTTGTCGAGGAGGAAGGCGAGGACGGCGGAGACGATCAGGGAGTAGGCGAGTACCGCGAAGACACCGGCGCACTGCTTCCAGAACTGGTCCAGGCCGCCGCCGTAGAAGAGGCCCTTGACGTCGGACTGGCCCTTGCCGCTGGCGAAGAAGCCGATCAGCAGGGAGCCGATGATTCCGCCGACCATGTGGACACCGACGACGTCGAGGGAGTCGTCGTAGCCGAACCTGAACTTCAGGCCGACGGCCGCGGCGCAGGCGACACCGGCGATGACGCCGACGGCGATCGCGCCCAGCGGGGAGACCGCACCACCGGACGGGGTGATGGCGACCAGACCGGCGACCGCGCCGGAGGCGGCGCCCAGGGTGGTGAACGCGCCGTGGCGGATCTTCTCGTAGGCGAGCCAGGCCAGCATGGCCGCGGCGGTGGCGATCTGGGTGTTGACGAACATCAGCGGGCCGACGCCGTCGTCGTTGCCGAGCCAGGAGCCGGCGTTGAAGCCGAACCAGCCGAACCACAGCAGACCGGCGCCGAGCATGACCAGCGGGAGGCTGTGCGGGCGCATCGGGTCCTTCTTGAAGCCGACGCGCTTGCCGATGACGAGGATCACGCCGAGCGCCGCGGCACCCGCGTTGATGTGGACCGCCGTACCACCGGCGAAGTCGATCACACCGAGCTCGTAGGCCCAGCCGCCGGTGCCCCAGACCCAGTGGGCGACCGGGAAGTACACGATCGTGGCCCACAGGACGAGGAAGAGGGCCCAGGCCGAGAACTTCACGCGGTCCGCGAGGGCGCCGCTTATCAGGGCCGGCGTGATGATCGCGAACATCATCTGGAAGACGGCGAAGACGAACACCGGGATGGTGTAGCCGGGCCAGAGGTCCATCTTGTCGATGCCGGCCCAGCCGAAGTAGTCGGAGGTCCAGCCGATCAGCGAGCCGTGGTCCGTACCGAACGACATGGAGAAGCCGTAGAGCACCCACAGGATCGTGACGATGCCCATGCTGATGAAGCTCATCATCAGCATGTTGAGGGTGCTCTTGACGCGGACCATGCCTCCGTAGAAGAAGGCAAGGCCCGGTGTCATGATCAGCACCAGGGCGGAAGCAATGAGCATGAAGCCTGTGTTCGCGGCAGACAGCTTGGGTGCCTCCGCGGCAAGCGTGATGGCTGGTGCCATCGGCGTCTCCTCGTCGATTGGTACGGCCCCGTGCGGGCGAAGCCTTGAGCGGTCCGGTCAGTGAGGGGTGGGCCGGTTATGCGCCATGAGATTGGCGCAGCGCGGTTTCGGTGGAAGCCCCTCGTTGTTTCGCCGGGGTGACGAAGACGCCCTGTGTGTTACGCGTCAGTGAATTGCCGGATGCCGGTTGCGCCGATCGTTATCGTGGCGCAACCTTCGGCGCACGCGGCCGCAACCATCAATTGAGGAACCCCGACGGCGAGCAACCACGTCCGCGAGAGCGGCGCCGGTTTAGGCGCAAAGAAGGGGAACCGGCCGCGGACGGCCTTCCGATGACCTGGCATGGGGGAGCCGAGTCGGACAGTTCGGGAGGGCCGGCCGCGGCCGGGGTTTCGCGGGGTCAGACCGCTTCGGCGGTCTCCGGGAGGTCGACGGCGAGCTGGTCGCTGAGCTCGATGACCTCGGTGAGGTCGCCGAAGTCACGGACGGCGGTGTCGACGGTCTTTCGGATACGGGTGTTCACCCGCTCGGAGCGGACCTTCTTGGCGACCTGCATGGCCTGCGAGGCCAGGACCGCGCTCTGCTCGGGCTCGCGGCGCAGCAGATGCACGGTGGCCTTGCCGATGAGGTTCAGCGCGTACGACCGCTGGTGCTCGTGGTCCTTGGCGAACAGCTCCACGGCCCGCTGCATCAGGGGCTCGGCCAGGGAGGCGTAGGCGGGGCTGCGGCCCGCGATGTAGGCGAGGTCGCGGAAGGAGTGGGAGTTCTCCGCGTACAGCTCGGCCTCGGAGAAGAAGCGGATCCAGTCGGGGTCGGGATCGTCCCACTCGTGGGCCTCGGCGAAGGTGTCCTCGGCCATCCGCACCGCCCGCTTGCACTTGCCGGGCTGGCCCATGTTGGCGTAGGCGCGGGCCTCCATCGCATACAGCATGGCCTGGGTGCGCGGGCTCGCGCAGTCGCGGCTGCCGTACTGTGCGAGGTGGATCAGTTCCAGAGCGTCGTCGGGCCGGCCGAGGTGGATCATCTGGCGGCTCATGCTGGACAGGACGTAGGAGCCGAGCGGCTTGTCACCGGCTTCCTTGGCGGCGTGCAGGGCGAGGACGAAGTACTTCTGCGCGGTGGGCTGGAGCCCGACGTCGTACGACATCCAGCCCGCGAGTTCGGCGAGCTCGGCGGCGACCTGGAAGAGCTTGCGGGTGGTGGCCTCGGGCTGGGGTTCCTGGAGGAGGTCGGTGACCTCGTGCAGCTGGCCGACGACGGCCTTGCGGCGCAGGCCGCCGCCGCACTGCGCGTCCCACTGCCGGAACATCACCGTGGTGGTCTCCAGCAGGTCCAGCTCCGGCTTGGACAGACGGCCCGGGCGGCGGGGCTCGGCGACGGGCCCGGCCTGGTGCGGGACGGGTGTGGACGGCGAGGGGACGAGCCAGCGCTGCATCGGCTCGATGAGGGACGGGCCCGCCGACAGGCCCAGCGAGGTTCCGAGGAAGCCGCGCCGCGCCAGCATCAGGTCGCTGCGCGAGAACTCGCTGAGCAGTGCCACCGTCTGCGGGCCCGTCCAGGGCAGGTCCACGCCGGACGCGGAGGGTGACTGGCGGACGGCGCGCAGACCGAGGTCCTCGACGGAGACGACGCAGCCGAACCGCTCGGAGAACAGCTCGGAGAGGATCCTGGGGATCGGCTCGCGCGGGTTCTCCCCGTCCAGCCAGCGGCGCACCCGCGAGGTGTCCGTGGAGATGTGGTTGGCGCCCAACTGGCGGGCCCGGCGGTTGACTTGGCGGGCGAGCTCACCCTTGGACCAGCCGCTGCGCACGAACCACGAGCCGAGCAGCTCGTTGGGGCGCTTGTCAGCGTTCGTCCCGCTACCGCCATTGCCGCCCACTGGAACGCCCCCATCCCTGAAACCACTTGTCGCCGACTGCGCCAAGCCTTATCAGAATGCCGGTAAATACGGCCTCCCGTCCGGCGGTTCTCACCCTTCGAACGAGATGCCGACTTGCCTCCGGCATACCCACAAGTGCATGTGCCCCCAGGACTCGTGCACACACCGTAATCCTACGATCACTGACGCAGCCACGACGATCCCGGAAACGCCACCATTCGCCACCCCTTCGAATGAACTCACGGTCGGCCAGGCGCGATTCACTTGACACAGAGCGGCCGGAAGTGATGCAGCGATGCATCCAGGGGCGCGCGCGGCCGGGCGTACGACCCTGAGCGCTTCCGGACGCCGTCCGCGGCAAGCGGGAAACCGTCTGCAACAAGCGGGAAGAGGGGAAGGCGGAGCCACGGAGGTCACTTTGCGTCTCCGTCTCGTTCCGCCGCGTAACCACCGGCGAGTTGGACCCGTTGGAGGGGGCATGGACTTCACGATCGGCGGCATCCGCGAGATCCGCTCCGGCGCACGTCGGCGCGGGCGCACGTCGGAGTGCACCGCCGTCGCCGAGTTCACCGGACTGTGGGGCTGGGACGTGGTGCCGGGCGCGCGGGCCTCGGCGGGCGCCTGCTCCTGTGGCCTCGCCGGCTGCCCCACGCCGGGCGCGCACCCCCTCGCGTTCGCGCCGCGGGTCTCCGCCGGGGCCACGCTGGACGAGGCGACCAAGGCCTGGGCCGAGTTCCCGGGCGCCGCCGTGATGCTGCCGGTCGGGCGGGCGTTCGACGTGATCGAGGTCGCCGAGCCAGCCGGCCGCCGGGCGCTGGTCCGCCTGGAGCGCATGGGCATCCCCCTCGGCCCGGTCACCGCGACCCCGGACGGCCGTGCCCACTTCTTCGTCGCCCCGGGCGCCGCCGCGGAGCTCCCCGCACTGCTGTACCGGATGGGCTGGGACGACCCCTCCGCCCTCGACCTGCGCGGCCTCGGCCCCGGTACGCACATCACCGCGCCGCCCTCCGACCGGGCCGGCCTGGGCCCGGTGCGCTGGCTGCGGCCACCCGCGCTGGACGCGGCGACGAAGCCTCCGGCGGCCCGGCTGCTGCTCGGCACGCTGGCGTACGTGGCGCACCGGTCACGGGCCTAGGGCCCGGCGCCGCCTCGCTCGAACGGCGAAGCGCCCGTTCCCGGCTGTTGTGCGGGGGCGGGCGCTTCGTGGGCCACGTACCGGCGTCGGCAGGCGGGTCGGGTCACTCTCCGATAAGGGCGTCAACGAACGCCTCCGGCTCGAACGGTGCCAGGTCGTCCGCCCCCTCGCCGAGACCGATCAGCTTGACCGGCACGCCCAGCTCACGCTGGACCGCGACCACGATGCCGCCCTTGGCGGTGCCGTCCAGCTTGGTCAGCACGATGCCGGTGATGTCGACGACCTCGGCGAAGACGCGGGCCTGCACGAGACCGTTCTGGCCGGTGGTGGCGTCGAGGACGAGCAGCACCTCGTCGAGCGGGGCGTGCTTCTCGACCACGCGCTTGACCTTGCCGAGCTCGTCCATGAGACCGGTCTTGGTGTGCAGCCGGCCGGCGGTGTCGATGAGGACGACGTCGACCCCCATTTCCTTGCCCTCCTTGACCGCGTCGAAGGCGACGGAGGCGGGGTCGCCGCCCTCGGGCCCGCGCACGGTGTAGGCGCCCACGCGCTCGCCCCAGGTCTGAAGCTGGTCGGCGGCGGCGGCCCGGAAGGTGTCGGCGGCGCCGAGGACGACGGTGCGGCCGTCGGCCACCAGGACACGGGCGAGCTTGCCGGTGGTGGTGGTCTTGCCGGTGCCGTTGACGCCCACGACCATCACGATGCCGGGCTTGCGGTCCTCGGGTTCCGTCCTGACCGTGCGGTCGAACTCGGTGCCGACCAGCTTGACCAGCTCTTCGCGCAGCAGGCCGCGCAGCTCCACGGGGGTGCGGGTGCCGAGCACCTTGACCCGCTCGCGCAGTCGTTCGACCAGTTCCTGGGTGGGCAGTACGCCGACGTCGGCGGTGAGCAGCGTGTCCTCGATCTCCTCCCAGGTCTCGTCGTCGAGGTGCTCGCGGGAGAGCAGGGTCAGCAGGCCCTTGCCGAGGGCGTTCTGCGAGCGGGAGAGACGGGCGCGCAGGCGCACCAGGCGGCCGGCGGTGGGCTCCGGGATCTCGATCGCGGGAGCCTCGGCGGCGGGGGGCTCCTCCACGACGACCGGTGCCGGGCCGCCCGGGAGGTCCACCTCCTCGATCGTCCGGCGCGGCTCCTCGCGCGGCGTCTCGGCCTCGTCGCCGACGTGCGGCTCGGCCGGGGGCGCGGTGATGTCGGGCGTGCTGGGGGGCGGCGGGGGCAGCGGCTTCTTCCGCCGGCTGCCGACGACGAGCCCACCGAGCGCGGCGAGCACGACCACGGCGATGACTACAACAAGGATGATGGTTTCCATAACACGTCCAGTATGGCGTGACCTCCCGCTCGGCCGTTCGCTGTACGCGCAGGGGCCACGGCCCCTGCCGGGCTGGTTCCAACCCGGCTGGTGTTGATCGCGTAGGACTCGCTCGTTCGCCGAGCGGCCGAGCAGCGTGAGCCAGGGACCCCCCTCGTTCCCGAGGGGGAGGGTTCAAAACGGGTCCAGTATCCGAAGGGCCCTGCGGGCCCTTGCCGCAGGCATCGAGCGGCGGCTCCAAGCGCGCGAACCCCTGGCCACCTGGCGCCTCGTCAGTTATCGTCCCCGCACCGACCCCGCCCACCCGGTGAAGGGGGACCCCATGCCCGTCACGGTCGTGCGTTTCAACCTCGTGGAACCCGGTGCCTCCCCCGCCGCTCTCGGTGCCCGCTACCGGGCGGCCCTGGAGATGGCCGCGTACGCCGACGAGCGGGGCGTCACCACGGTGCAGACGGAGGAGCACCACGGGGCCGAGAACAACTGGCTGCCGTCGCCGTTCGTCTTCGCGGGCGCGGTGTTCGGGGCGACCCGGCGGATCGCGGTCACGGTGTCGGCGATCATCGGCCCGCTGCACGATCCGCTGCGGCTGGCGGAGGAGATCGCCGTACTGGACCTGCTGAGCGGCGGCCGGCTGGTCACGGTGGCCGGGATCGGATACCGGCCGGAGGAGTACGCCCTGTTCGACGTGGAGTGGAAGCGGCGCGGCCGGCTCCAGGACGAGCTGCTCGAGACCCTGCTCAGGGCCTGGACCGGCGAGGAGTTCGAGTACCGGGGGCGTACCGTACGGGTCACCCCGCGCCCGCTCACCGAACCGCACCCGCTGCTCCTGGTCGGCGGTTCCTCCAAGGCCGCCGCCCGCCGGGCGGCTCGCCTCGGCCTGCCGTTCTTCCCGAGCGCGCACCTGCCCGAGCTGGAGTCGTACTACAAGGAGAAGCTCGTCGAGTACAGCACCGAGGGCTGGACGATGATGCCCGCCGCCGAGACACCGCTGCTGCACATCTCCGAGGACCCGGACCGCGCCTGGGCCGAGTACGGCGGCCATTTCCTGCACGAGGCGCGGACGTACGCCTCCTGGCAGTCCGCCGGCACCCGCTCGGCGGTGCGGTCGGCGGCCACGACGGTGGAGGAGCTGCGGGCGGAGGGCGTGTACCGGATCCTCACTCCGGAGGAATGCGTGGCGCAGGGGCTGGACAACCTCGTGCTGCATCCGCTGGCGGGCGGGATGCCGTTGGCGGAGGGGTGGCGGAGTCTGCGGCTGTTCGCGGAGCGGGTGGTTCCGGCGTTGGGCGGCTGATCTACGGCGATGACCGGTGGCCCGGTCGGGTCCGGCGGTGCTCCACTGAGCCCACGAGCCGCAACGTGGACGTGGTCGTGAGAGGACCGAACAAGGAGTTCGAGGTGCTCGGCACGCCGGACGGGTGCAACGACTCGGCGGGATTCGAGTCCTGGCGCCGGAAGGTGTGGGGCTCGGACGTGGCGCGCCCGCTGGGGGCCCGGTACCTTCCCCTGCTCGACGGTGACCGGATGGAGGTCCCGACCGCTCAGCTGCCGCTGTTCCTGGAGGAGATCGCCCTGTTGCGTGCCCGCATGGACGTGATCTGCGCGGCGGTCGAACTGCGTCCGTCGCACATCGTCAGCCGCCTGGACAACATCGGGGCGGCTGACCCTGCGGGCCCGGAAGGTCGGCGCCCGAGTCCTCATCCGGTGACCGCGTCCTCACGAGACCGCCGCCCCCGGTCCGGGCAGTGGCCGGGCCGGGGGCGGCGGGGAGTACGAGGAGAGAGGCAGCGGGGACTTGGCCCTTCTCCTCGAGTTCACGGGGCCTGAGGCGAGGCTCAGCCCATTTCCTCCAGCGCCTTGCCCTTCGTCTCCTTGACGAACTTCAGGACGAACGGGATGGAGAGCGCGGCGCAGACCGTGTAGATCACGTAGGTCACGGAGAGGTTCCAGTCGGCCAGCGACGGGAAGCTCGCGGTGATGGCCCAGTTGGCGATCCACTGTGCGGCGGCGGCCACACCCAGGGCGGCGGCGCGGATCTTGTTCGGGAACATCTCGCCGAGCATGACCCAGACGACCACACCCCAGGAGAGGGCGAAGAAGAGGACGAACACGTGGGCGGCGATCAGCGCGGTCCAGCCCTGGGCGGCCGGCAGCTTGCCGCCGACGAGGTCGTAGGAGAAGGCCCAGGCCTCCAGGGCGAGGCCGACGACCATGCCGACCGAGCCGATGATCGCGAGCGGCTTGCGGCCGATGCGGTCCACGAAGATCATCGCGATCACGGTGCCGAGGATGTTGATGATCGACGTCGTGAAGGAGTAGAAGAACGAGTCCGCCGGGTCGACGCCGACCGACTGCCACAGCGTCGAGGAGTAGTAGAACGCGACGTTGATGCCGACGAACTGCTGGAAGACCGACAGGCCGATGCCGACCCAGACGATCGGCTTGAAGAAGAAGCCGCCGCCGAGCAGGTCGCGGAAGCTCGACTTCTCCTCACTGTTCATGGCGTGCTCGATCTCGGCGACGCGGGCGTTCAGATCGACGTTCCCGCCCTCGACGTCGGCGAGGATCTCGCGGGCGCGGTCGTGCTTGCCGACGGAGATCAGGAAGCGCGGGGACTCGGGGATCGCGAAGGAGAGCAGGCCGTAGAGGACGGCGGGGACGACCATGACGCCGAGCATGACCTGCCAGGCCTCCAGGCCCATCAGCTTGCCGCGCTGGTCGCCGCCGGCGGCGTTGAGCAGGCCCCAGTTGACCAGCTGGGAGATGGCGATGCCGACGACGATCGCGGCCTGCTGGAAGGAGCCGAGGCGGCCGCGGTAGGCGGGCGGGGCGACCTCGGCGATGTAGGCGGGGCCGATGACGGAGGCCATGCCGATGGCGAAGCCGCCGACGATGCGCCAGAAGGCGAGGTCCCACAGCGCGAAGGGCAGGGCGGAGCCGACGGCGCTGATCGTGAACAGGACGGCGGCGATCTGCATGCAGCGGATGCGGCCGATCCGGTCGGCTATGCGGCCGGCGGTCGCGGCGCCGACGGCACAGCCGATCAGGGCGATGGCGATGACCTGGGCCAGGGCCGCGGAGCCGACGTCGTAGCGGCCGCGGATGGCCTCGACGGCGCCGTTGATCACGGAGCTGTCGTAGCCGAAGAGGAAGCCGCCCATCGCGGCCGCCGCCGCGATGAAGATGACGTGCCCGAGATGATCGGGGTGAGCCGTCCTGGCTCCTGAAGCCTGCGCTGTGCTGGTCACGTGTACAACTCCTCGGGCCGTCGGCAACGCTGCCGGCGTGGGGGTGAGCCCTTTCAGGCGAGACCTGAAGGTAAAAGGAACGTTGCAGAGACTATGCCTTCAAGTTTCGAAGTCAATAGGCGCGGTGCTGTGAGCTTTGAGATACGCAGCGGTAGCTTGTGTTCATTTCTTGAAGGGAATGTGAGGTGAACGCAACCGAGGAGCACGACCGGCGAGCGCAGCCGAGGAGCGCGACCCGAAGGGCTAGCGAAGGCGCTGCGAGATGACCTTCGACACGCCATCGCCCTGCATGGAGACGCCGTACAGCGCGTCGGCGACCTCCATCGTGCGTTTCTGGTGCGTGATCACGATCAGCTGCGAGGCCTCCTGAAGCTCCTGCATGATCCGGATCAGCCGCTGGAGGTTGGTGTCGTCGAGGGCCGCCTCGACCTCGTCCATGACGTAGAACGGGCTCGGCCGCGCCTTGAAGATCGACACGAGGAGCGCGACGGCGGTCAGCGACCGCTCGCCGCCGGACAGCAGCGACAGCCGCTTGACCTTCTTGCCCGGCGGACGCGCCTCGACGTCCACGCCCGTGGTGAGCATGTTGTCGGGGTCGGTCAGCACCAGCCGGCCCTCACCGCCGGGGAACAACCGGCTGAACACGCCCTCGAACTCCCGGGCCGTGTCCCGGTAGGCCTCCGTGAAGACCTGCTCGACCCGCTCGTCGACCTCCTTGACCACCTGGAGCAGGTCGGCACGGGTCTTCTTCAGGTCCTCGAGCTGCTCGCTGAGGAACTTGTGCCGCTCCTCCAGCGCCGCGAACTCCTCCAGGGCCAGCGGGTTGACCTTGCCGAGCTGCTGATAGGCCCGCTCGGCGGCCTTGAGCCGCTTCTCCTGCTCGGCGCGGACGAACGGCCTCGGCTGGTTGCGCGGGTGTTCCGGGTCCTCCGGCAGCTGCTCGCCCTCGGCGGGGAGCGAGGGAGGCACCGGCTGCTGCGGGCCGTACTCGGCCACGAGCCCCGCCGGTTCCACACCGAGTTCCTCCAGAGCCTTGGTCTCCAGCTGCTCGATCCGCAGCCGCTTCTCCGCTCCTAGTACCTCGCCTCGGTGAACTGAATCCGTCAACTTGTCCAGCTCGGACTTCAGTTCGCGCCCCGTGTGCCGGGCGGCCGTCAGCTCCCGCTCGCGCAGCGCCTTGGCGGCCTCGGCGGCGGCGCGCTCCTGCTCGGCCCGGCCGAGGGACACCTCTACGTGGGCGAGCAGCTGGCGCGCGCCGGAGGCGACGGCTTCGGCGACGGCGGCCTCGTGCCGCAGCCGGGCCCGCCGCTGCTCGGCACGCGCGCGTGCCTCGCGTTCCGCGCGGGCTGCCCGGTCGAGCGAGTCGGCCCGTCCGGCCAGGCCCTTGACCCGCTCCTCGTGCGTACGAGCCTGGAGGCGGGCCTCCATCTCGGTCTGGCGGGCGTTGGCGCCGTCGGCGGCGAGACGGTCCCGTACCGATGTGTCCGGCTCCTCCTCGACCGGCATCTCCTCGGCGACGGCGAGCCGCTCGGCGAGTTCCTCCGCCTCCTGGACGGCCTTGTCGAGCGCCTCCTGCGCGCGGGCCGCGGCCGCGGTGGACCGCTCGGCCTCCCCGGCGGCGCCGCGTGCCTGGCCGGCGAGGCGGCCGAGCTGCTGCGCGACGGACGACTTCTCCCGGTCGGCCGCCCGGCGCCGCTCCCCCAGTTCCTCCACGAGCGCGACGCACTCCGCACGCCGCTCGGCCGCCGCCCGCTGCGCCTCGGCCAGCTCCTCGCAGCGCACCGCCAGCTCCTCCAGCTCGGCGGCGGCCTCGTCCACGGAGGCCTGTACCTCCAGGAGACTGGGCGCACCGGCGGACCCGCCCTGCGCGAAGTGCGCGCCCAGCAGATCGCCCTCGGCGGTCACGGCGGTGAGGTCCGGGCGGGCGCCGACCAGATCCTCGGCGTCCTCGAGCGTGCCCACGACGACGACCCCGCGCAGCAGCCGGCGCACGGCGGGCATGAGCTCGGCGGGACCCCGGACGAGGTCGGCGGCGAGCGGGGGTTCGGCGGGGCGGTCCGACTGCTCGGCGGCGAGGGCACCCCCCGTACGGGCGTCCGCCTCACCGTGGGCGGCGGACGGCCCTGCGGGACCGTCGGCACGGGCGTTTCGGTCAGCGGAGGCGGCCAGGCCCGGGAGGGCAAGGGCCCCACCCGGCAACGCGACGCCGTCGGCACGGGCGTTCTGGTCGCCGGAGGCCGCCGAGACCTGCGCCGCTCCCGCCGCCCCAGCGGCCGGACCCGGGAAGCCAAGAGCCCCACCCGGCAACGCGACGCCGTCGGCACCAGCGCTCCCGCCAGTGGAAGCCGCCGTGCCATCCGGCGCTTCTGCCACACCAGTCGCACGGCCGCCCATGCCGCCGAAGGCCTCCGGCGTGGCGTCGGCGGTGCTGGCCTCCTGCTCTCTGGCAGCCCCAGAAGCCTCCGGTGCCCCATGCGCATCGGGCGCCCGGCCGGTGCCGCCACGGGTCGCGGTCGGCTCCCCCGGTGCTGACGTCAGTAGCAGGGCCGCCCGGCCCGCGTCCTGTTTGCGCAGGAGGCGGATCGCGTCGGCGGCGGCGGACGGGGTCGTGACGGCGAGGGCGTCGGCGGCGGTGCCGAAGGCGGCGGCCAGCGGAACCTCGTAGCCGGGCGTCACCGTCAGCAGTTCGGCGGCCGGGCCCAGCAGGCCGGTGAGCCGGTCCTTCGCCGCGAGCAACGCGCCGGTGCCGTCCTTCCGGCGCAGGCCCAGCGCCAGCGCCTCGTGGCGGGCCTGGGTCGCGGCGCGTCTGCGTTCCGCCGCGGTGGCCGCCTCGCGGGCGGCGGACAGGGCGCCCTCCGCCTGAGCCAGCTGCTGCTTGGCGGCCTCGTGCTGATCGGCGAGTTCGACGTCCCCGGCGTCGAGGCCGTCGACCTCGGCCTTGAGGGTCTCGTACTCCTCCTGCGCGCGGACCGCCCGTTCCTGGGCCTCGTCCCGTGCGGCGGCGAGGCGGTCGATCTCGGCCTGGGCGGAGGCGGCGCGTGAACGGGCCGCGTTGACCTGCCCGCTGAGCCGGGCCAGGCCCTCGCGGCGGTCGGCGATGGCACGGGCCAGGTCCTTGAGGCGGCGTTCCTCGGCGGCGAGTTCGCGCTCCAGCTCGGCCCGGTGGGCGACGGTGTCGTCGAGGGCGCGCTGGGCCGCTTCCAGGGCCGCCTCCAGCTCGGCCTCCTGCTCGCGGATCCGGGCGGCCTCGCGCTCCATGTCCTCGGGGTCCCGGCCACGGCGTTCCTCGGGCGGCGCCGAGGTGGCGCTCTTGACCCGGGCGTCGGCCAGCGAGATCGTGCCGCGCACCCGCTCGGCGAGCTGGGAGAGCTCGTACCAGGTCTGCTGGGCGCGCTGAAGACGCGGCGCCAGCTGACGCACCTCGTCCTCGAGGAGTGCCTCGCGCTGAAGGGCCTTCTTCAGCTCCTGCTCGGCGGCCTCCTTGCGCTCCTTGAGCGCGGCCTCGTCGGCGATCTCGGCCCGCAGGGCTTCGCGCAGCCGTACGAGGTCGTCGGCCAGGAGGCGCAGGCGCGCGTCCCGCAGGTCCGCCTGGATCACCGCCGCGCGGCGGGCGACCGCGGCCTGGCGGCCCAGCGGCTTGAGCTGGCGGCGCAGTTCGTCCGTCAGGTCCTGCACGCGCGCGAGGTTGGCCTGCATCGCGTCGAGCTTCCGCAGCGCCTTCTCCTTGCGCTTGCGGTGCTTGAGGACGCCGGCCGCCTCCTCGATGAAGGCGCGGCGGCCCATGGGGTCGGCGTGCAGGACGGAGTCGAGCTGGCCCTGGCCGACGATGACGTGCATCTCGCGGCCGATGCCGGAGTCGGAGAGCAGTTCCTGGATGTCCAGCAGGCGGCAGGTGTCGCCGTTGATCTGGTATTCACTGCCGCCGTTGCGGAACATTATCCGCGTAATGGTGACCTCGGCGTATTCGATGGGCAGCGCCCCGTCGGAGTTGTCGATGGTCAGGGACACCTCGGCGCGGCCGAGCGGCGGACGGCCGGTGGTGCCGGCGAAGATGACGTCCTCCATCTTGCCGCCGCGCAGCGACTTGGCGCCCTGCTCGCCCATGACCCAGCTGAGGGCGTCCACGACGTTGGACTTGCCCGAGCCGTTCGGACCGACGACACATGTGATCCCCGGTTCGAACCGGAGTGTGGTCGCCGAGGCGAACGACTTGAACCCGCGGAGGGTCAGGGCCTTGAGGTGCACGCCGCCGGACTCTACCTTCCGCCGCTATCTCACTCCATGAACACTGGCAACCGCGCGGTTTCGCGCATGAACATGCAGGGCACACCAGACGTTAAAGAGAGTGAAAGGATGCGCGGGGGAAAGAAAGACGGGGGCCAAGAAAGAAGGGACGCCGAAGCGTCCCTTGCAACTCTGACAACTCAAGCGGTTGATACGGGCAGCCCAACCACTGCGTGTGCTGTCGTGAGCGATGCAGCGATCAGGTGAGCGCAGGCTCCGCCTGGTGTGCGTCGATGCTCTCCATGATCCTGTCGTGAGAAGCGGCAGCCGTCAGCGCGTCGTTCTCCGCCTGGATCCGACCGAGCTCGGATTCCAGGTCCTGTACGCGCTGCTGGAGCCGTCGCATCTCGGCAAGGAGTCGAGGGTCGGAGCCGCCGACGTAACCGAGAAGCGCCTTTGCCATGATGGATGGTCCTCCACACTGAGCGACCGACCGAAGCGGTGTGGGTCGTGAGGGATTCGCACCCGGAGTGCTTGGCACACTCGAGTGTTGCTCTGCTATTGCTACATGCCAAACAGCTAAGGTGCGCGGGGCTTTCAGCGTCTCACCAAAAAGTTTGACGGTCAACACGATCACGCCCCGGATTGGTGGGCAACCCGGCTTCGCGCGGCCGGAAAGCGGCGACGCTGCGACTCCTGCGGGGCCCTCAGGGCGTGGCGATCATCCTTACGTGCGGAGCCTGCCACGGCAAGCGGTTCTTGGCAACTACCAGCCCATTTCTGCTCGGGGCAGGTGCCCGTGGCACATCCCTCCGCTTCGGCCTGCGGCTCTTCGCGGAATGAGTCAGCGGACGGCAAAGCCGTCGTAGCCGCCACGGGGTGTGTCCCAGATCTCGGTGACACCCTCCACGCGCCCGGGCGTGTCGCCGTCTTGCAGCCACTTCAGCAGCCCTTCGCAGGCTTCACGAGAGCCCTCGGCGACCACCTGGACCCGTCCGTCCGCCAAATTGAGAGCAAAACCACTCAGGCCGCCGATTTCGAGCGCCCTGGCCCGCGTGAACCAGCGAAATCCCACGCCCTGCACGCGTCCACGCACCCAGGCGACCAGCCGTACATCCTCGCTCATGGGTGCAACCTAACCGGCCAATGTCTCTCGGGACACTTCGCCCCCGGGCGCCATGGGGTACCGTCCCCACCCAATGAATCTCATATGAAACTCACTCGATCGAGTGAGTCGGGTTGACCCGCAAGATCGTATGAGTGGAGTTGACCGTGAGGGACGAGGAAGGCCAGGACATGGGACGCCACCGACGCTCCGCCGCCGGCACGGGCGGCCACGACCCGCAGGACTCGTACGCCGGTGACCGCGCCACCATGGGCATCGCGCCCTACCTGAACCCGGAGGCGTACGCCGACGCCCACCGGAAGTCCGACGACTACCTGTACGCCACGGACGACGACTACGCGCACAGCACCGGCACGGTCGTCTTCCCGGAGGGCGGGTACACCCCCTCGGGCGGGTCGTCGCGGGGCCGTCGCCGGAAGAAGAGGATGGCGACGCCGGTGCGTACGGGCCTGCTGGGCGTCTCCGCCGCGGTCGCCCTCGGCACGGTGGCGGTGGCGACCGGCGCGGTGCCCGGCCTCGACAACTACCGGCTCGGCGGCAGCACCAGTGCCGGCGGCGACAAGGTGCAGGCCGCGGGCTCCCCCAGCAACACGGCGAGCGAACAGGGCGGCACCTCCGCGACCGCCACCGACGGCCGGGCCGGCGGGTCCTCCACCAGCCGTGACAGCGACCGCTCGACCTCGCCGTCGAGCCCGTCCGCCTCGCACTCCCCCTCCGCCTCGCAGTCCCCGTCCGCCTCGGCCTCCGCGTCCGCCTCCGTGCCGACGTCCCCCACGCCGACGAAGGCGCCCTCGAAGAAGCCGCAGACCAAGATTCCCTCCCAGTCCAGGGCCACCCCGAGCCGTACGGCCACCAAGGCCCCGGCGAAGACGTCCGCGCCGGTGACGGTGTCGGCGGAGGCCGCCGCCGAGGCGGAGGTGCTGAAGCTGGTCAACGAGGAGCGGGCCAAGATCGGCTGTAGCGCCCTGTCGGCGAACAGCTCGCTGTCCAAGCTGGCCGAGTCCTTCAGCTCGGACATGGCCGCGCGGGGCTTCTTCGACCACACCGACCCCGACGGCGCCACCCCGTGGGACCGCGCCGCCAAGGCCGGCATAACCGGCCTCGGCGGCGAGAACATAGCGCGGGGCCAGGCGGACGCGGCCGCGGTGATGGAGGCCTGGATGAACAGCCCGGGCCACCGGGCCAACATCCTGAACTGCGACTTCAAGACCCTGGGGGTCGGTGTCCACTACGGGTCCGGCGGGCCCTGGTGGACGCAGGACTTCGGTTACTAGGAGCCGGTCACCCCGGCTCCGTGACGGGCGGCGTCACGGTGCCCGTCACGCCGCCGCGCGCCCCAGCGTGAACGCCCGTGCCGTCTCGGCCACCCGGCGTCCCAGGTGCTCCGCCGTCGCGATGTCGGCCTTGTGCACGGCGTCCGGGCCCTCGTCGGCGTTGGTCTGGGCGGCCGCGCCCAGGAAGACACCGAGGCGGTTGAGGTCGTTCTCGGAGGCGGTGGACCTGTTCCAGCCGGGCAGCAGGCCGAGGCTGACCCAGTGCATGCCGAGCTGCGCGGCGAGGATCTGGAAGAACTGGAGCGTGTGCAGCTTGTCGCCGCTCTTGGAGGCGGAGTTGGTGAAGCCGGCCGCCAGCTTGTCCTGCCACGCCTCGGTGGCCCAGCGCCCGGAGGTCGCCTCGGCGAAGGCATGGAAGGCGCCGCTCGCCGTGCCCATGTAGGTGGGCGAGCCGAAGACGATCGCGTCCGAGGCGTCGAGCAGCGCCCACTGCTCCTCGGTGATCTCGTCGACCTTGATCAGGTGGACCTCCGCGCCGGCCTCGGCGGCACCGGCGCGGACTGCCTCGGCGAGGACGGCGGTGTGGCCGAAGCCGGAGTGGTAGGCGATGGAGACAACAGGGCTGGTCACTAGGGGTACTCCTCGAATGGACAATTCATCTGGGCGATTCATCTGAGCAGCTCGTCTGCGCAGCTCATCGGCAACAACGAAAGGAAAGCACTAACTTCTGGTTAGTGCAACCTGTTGGTTAGCGCTACCCTCGAGTACGCTTGAACACATGACCGTCACGCAGGAGAACGCGGAGGGGCAGAACCTCCCCTACAACGTGTTCGCGAAGGCGTGCCCCTCGCGCGGCACCCTGGAGCACGTCACCGGCCGCTGGGGTTCACTCACCCTGGGCGCGCTGTACGAAGGAGCGCTGCGCTTCAACGAACTGCGCCGCCGTGTCGACGGCGTGAGCGAGAAGATGCTGTCCCAGACGCTTCAGGCGCTGGAGCGCGACGGCCTGGTGCACCGCGAGGCCCAGCCGACGAACCCGCCCCGCGTGGACTACGAACTGACGCCGCTGGGCCGCGAGGTGGCGACCCGTCTGCTGGACCTCATCCACTGTGTGGAGGGCCGGATGGACGACGTACTGGAGGCCCGCGAGCGCTACGACGACACGCGCGGCGCCCGCTGACACTTCGGGCAGAAGTAGCTGGAGCGGTTCATCCACGCGCGGCGGCGCATGGGTGTCGCACAACGCCGGCAGGGCAGGCCCTCCCGGCCGTACGCGTCCAGGGAGCGGTCGAAGTAGCCCGACTCGCCGTTCACATTGACGTAGAGGCTGTCGAAGCTGGTGCCGCCCACGGCGAGGGCCGCGTTCATCACGTCACGGACGTGACCGAGGAGTTCAGCGGTGCGGGGGCGGGTGAAGGTGCCGGTGGGGCGCTCGTAGTGCAGACGGGCGCGCCACAGTGCCTCGTCCGCGTAGATGTTGCCGACGCCGCTGATCAGCGACTGGTCCAGCAGGGCCCGCTTGATGGTGGTCCGCTTCCGGCGCAGCGCCTGGTGGAAGGCCTCGTCGTCGAACAGCGGGTCGAGGGGGTCACGGGCGATGTGCGCGATGACGTCCGGCAGGCCGTCGGGGGTGGTGTCGTGCAGCGAGAGGCCGCCGAAGGTGCGCTGGTCGACGAAGCGGAGTTCGGTGCCGAGCGCGTCGGCGAAGCGGACGCGGATCCTGAGGTGCTTCTCGTCCTGCGCGGTGTCCGGCTGCACCAGCAGCTGTCCGCTCATCCCGAGGTGCGCCAGCACCGCCTGCCGGGTGTCCTCCAGCGGCAGCCACAGATACTTCCCGCGGCGGCTGGGCGTGCCCACGCGATGCCCCTTGAGCCGGTGCGCGAAGTCGTCGGCACCGGCCAGGTGGCGGCGCACGGCACGCGGGTGCAGCACCTCGGCGTCGGCGACGGCACGGTGGGTGACCCACCGCTCCAGGCCACGCCGTACGACCTCGACCTCGGGCAACTCGGGCATCGGGACCCCTGTGGAAAGCCGGTGATGAGCGAAGCGCCCGCCCCTGAGCGGGGCGGGCGCTCGGCTGTTTCTGCCTGTCAGGCGGAAGCGGATGCCTCGTCGTCGGCGCCCGCGTCGATGGCGACGGCGTCGATGGCGACGGCGTCGGCCGTCGCCTTGGCGCGCTCGTCCGCCGCGGCCCGGATGGACCGCCACGCGGATTCCGCGGCCTGCTGCTCCGCTTCCTTCTTGCTGCGGCCGGTGCCGGTGCCGTACGAGACGCCTCCGACGCGGGCGGCAGCAGTGAAGGTCTTCTCGTGGTCGGGGCCGGTCTCCGTGACCAGGTACTCGGGCACGCCGAGTCCCTCCGTCGCGGTGAGCTCCTGGAGGCTGGTCTTCCAGTCCAGGCCGGCTCCGAGGTTGGAGGACTTCTCGATCAGCGGGTCGAAGAGCCGGTGCACCAGCTCGGACGCCGAATCGAGGCCCTGATCGAGATAGACCGCGCCGATCACCGCTTCCAGGGTGTCGGCAAGGATGGACGCCTTGTCCCGGCCGCCCGTGCCCTCTTCACCGCGGCCCAGCCGGATGAAGGAACCCAGGTCGAGTTCGCGGCCCACCTCCGCCAGCGCACGCGAGTTGACCACCGCGGCCCGCAGCTTGGCCAGTTGGCCTTCGGGCAGGTCGGGGTGGGTGCGGTACAGCGTGTCCGTGACGACGAGGCCGAGGACGGAGTCACCGAGGAACTCCAGCCGCTCGTTCGTCGGCAGACCGCCGTTCTCGTACGCGTAGGAACGGTGGGTCAGTGCTCGCACCAGAAGGGCGGACTCGAGCTTGTAGCCGAGCCGCCCTTCCAGAAGCGTGTGGGACGAGGCCGTGTTGTCCGCCGGACGACCCGCGCGTGGACGGGACGTGTTTTCCTTCGGATCAGACATCACACCTCTCACCAGCCGCTCAGACCTCGAGGACCTGGCGCTTGTTGTAGGTGCCGCAAGACGGGCACGCGATGTGCTGCTGCTTGGGCTCGTGGCAGCGCTCGCACGCAACCAGGGTGGGGACCGCAGCCTTCCACTGCGACCGGCGGTGGCGCGTGTTGCTGCGCGACATCTTCCGCTTCGGAACAGCCACGGCTACTTCTCCTGCTTCTCGTCGACGCCCGCTTCCGCGTCAGCGCCGCTCATCTCGTCCTTCTCGCCGTCCCTCATGGAACCGGCGAGTCCCTGCAAAGCCGCCCAACGGATGTCGACGGCGTCATGATGGTGGTCCGGGTCGTCCGCGAGCCGCGCTCCGCACTCGGAGCACAGTCCCGGGCAGTCTTCCTGGCACACCGGCTGCATCGGCAGTGCGAGCACCACCGCATCGCGCAGCAGAGGTTCGAGGTCGAAGAGTCCGTCCTCGAGGAAGAACCTGTCCTCGTCGTCCTCGGCGTCGTCGCCCGGTTCCGCGATCACACGGCCCCGGTCGTCGGCGTCAGGGTACGTGAACAGTTCCTGGAATTCCGCTTCGAGCTCCAGCCCGACCGGTTCCAGACACCTTACGCACTCCCCCTCGGCCGTGGCACGGGCGGTGCCTGTGACGAGCACCCCTTCCATGACCGACTCGAGCCGGAGTTCGAGCTCGACCGGGGCGCCTTCCGGCACTCCGATGACTCCCTGGACACCGAAGTCCCTGGGGGCGTCGATCATGCGGGTCAGGCGCTGCAAGGCACCAGGACGCCGCCCCAGCTCGTGCGTGTCGAACACGAGGGGGTTGCGGTGGTCGAGGCGCGGGTTGGAGGCCATTCCTGCTTTCGATCTTCGAGCTCAGAGGGACGCCGCCCGGAGGATGTCGCCGGGGCAGCGCTGATCACGGACGTGCACGCGACCGAAGAGCCAGGATACTGGACCTTTCGCTGACAGCCCAATCGGGGCCGTCGCTACAGCCCGCGCTCCTGCTCGTACGCCCGCAGCTGCTCGGCGCTGATCATGCTGGTGTCGAAGAGGCTGGTCTCGTCGAGCGCGTAGCCCTGCTGTGACTGCTGGGGCTGTTGGGGCTGGTGGGGCTGCTGGGCGTGCTGTACGGCGTTCGGGTCGTAGCCGGTGGGCTGTTCGTAGCCGCCCTGATAGGCGTAGGGGTCGGCCTGCTGGTAGCCGTACGGGTCCTGCTGGCCGTAGCCGTGCTGCTGTGGGAAGCCGCCGTACGGGTCGGGCTGCTGCTGGTATCCGTAGGCCGGCTGCTGCTCGTACTGCGCCTGCTGGGGCTGCTGCGGCTGCTGCTGCGCCGGCTGTTCGGCCTGGGCGTCCTGCTCGGCGAGGGCCGCGAGGTCGGCGAGGTAGTCGGCGTCGCTGGAGTGCTGCCGGGTGGTGGAGTCGTCGGCGAGGGCGCCGAGGTCGTCCGTGGCGATGCGGCCGTGCAGCTTCTGGCGGCCGCGGCCGACGGCCTCCAGGGTCTTGGCGAGGACCGCCTCGAAGGCGCCGAGCTTGGCGTCCACGTAGGCGTCGGCGTCGCGGCGCAGGGTCTCCGGGTCGTGGCTGCGCTCGGGGGCGTCCTCGTCCTCGTAGCCCTGCTCGTCGAGGCCGGGGCCGGTGCCGAGCAGCTTCTCGCGGCCGCGGCCGACCGAGCCGAGGGTCTTGGTCAGGACGACCTCGAAGTTGGCGAGCTTGGAGTCGACGTAGTCGTCGGCGTCGGCGCGGACCTCCTCGGCCTCCTTGCGGGCCTCGGCCAGGATCCGGTCCGCCTCGGCCTGGGAGCGGCGGGCCACCTCCGTGTCGGAGATCAGGGAGCCGCGCTCGGCGTGCGCGCTCTCGATGATCCGCTCGGCCTCCTGGTGGGCCTGCTGGACCATCTGCTCGCGGTCGCCGATCAGCTCCTGGGCCTGGGCGAGGGAGCCGGGCAGGGCCTGGCGCACCTCTTCGAGCAGCGCGAGCAGCTCGGCGCGGTTGAGCACGCAGGAGGCCGACATGGGCATGGACCGGGCGCCGGAGACCGCGGTGACGATCTCGTCGAGCTTCTTCTGGACGTCCACCTTTGCTCGCCACTCTCTACAGCTGTGTTGGAGACGGACGGGACGACTGTACGACCCCTGGGTTGCGGTCCGACACCGGGTGACGGGTTGTCAGCCCGTCAGTCCTTCCTGAGGCGCTCGCGGAGGGCTTCCAGGACCTCCGGCGGCACCAGGTGGGAGACGTCTCCGCCCCAGGTCGCGACCTCCTTGACGAGGGAGGAGGAGAGGAAGCTGTAGGTGGGGTTGGTCGGCACGAAGAGGGTCTCGACGCCCGACAGACCGTTGTTCATCTGGGCCATCTGCAACTCGTAGTCGAAGTCGCTGACGGCGCGCAGGCCCTTGACGATGGCGGGGATGTCGCGCTGCTTGCAGTAGTCGACGAGGAGACCGTGGAAGGCCTCGACGATCACGTTGCCGTACTCGGCGGTGACCTGGCGGATCAGGTCGATCCGCTCGTCGATCTCGAACAGGCCCTTCTTGGCCTTGTTGATCATCACCGCGACATAGACCTCGTCGTAGAGACGGGAGGCGCGGGAGATGATGTCGAGGTGTCCGTTGGTGATCGGGTCGAACGACCCGGGACAGACGGCGCGGCGCACTAGTGATCCCTCGCTCTCCGGTCCGGTCATCGTGCGTCTTCGCACGTAGAGGCGGCGCGACCGTACCAAAACGTTCCCTCGCCGTAGCGACGGGCCCGGATCGCCTCGAAGCCGTCCGGCCAGCGGAATTCGCCACCTCTGGTGCTGCGCTCCACGGTGACGAGGGCTTCCGCCGCGAGCCACCCCTGTGTGCGGAGTGTGAGCAGAATCTCGCGAAGATCGTCGTCGGAGACGGCGTACGGCGGGTCGAGGAAGACGAGGTCGTACGGCTCCGAAGGGGCCGCCGACTGGATGATCTGTTCGGCTCGGCCCGCCCGGACCTCGGCGCCGGGCAGGCCGAGGTTCTTCACGTTCTCCCGGACCGTGCGGGCCGCCCGCGCGTCGGACTCGACGAGGAGGGTGTGGCCCGCGCCGCGGGAGAGGGCCTCCAGGCCGACGGCGCCGGAGCCGGCGTACAGGTCCAGGACGCGTTCGCCGTCCAGGGGCCCGCCGAGCAGGGACTGCCAGGTGGAGAAGAGACCCTCGCGTGCGCGGTCCGATGTGGGGCGGGTGCCGTTCCCTGGCGGGACGGCCAGGCGGCGTCCGCCGGCTGCGCCGGCGATCACGCGGGTCATCTCGGGTCCTTGTCGGTGTGCGCGGATGGGGGCCGCTCCCAGTCTGTCAGCCCTTCTCCAGGTACTGCTCCCTCTCCTCGTCGAGCAGGGCGTCCAGCGCCGTGCGCAGTGCAGGCAGCCGCTCCAGGTCCGGGTCGGCCGCCACGACCGCCGCCGCCTCCGCGCGGGCCTCGGCGATGATCTCCTCGTCCTCGATGACGGCGAGGACCCGCAGGCTGGAGCGGGCGCCGGACTGGGCCTGGCCGAGGACGTCGCCCTCGCGGCGCTGTTCGAGGTCGATGCGGGACAGTTCGAAGCCGTCGAGGGTGGCGGCGACGGCGTTCAGCCGCTGGCGGGCGGCGCTCGCCTCGGGCATCTCGCTGACCAGCAGGCACAGGCCGGGCGCCGAGCCGCGTCCCACGCGGCCGCGCAGCTGGTGGAGTTGGGACACGCCGAACCGGTCGGCGTCCATGATCACCATCGCGGTGGCGTTCGGGACGTTGACGCCGACCTCGATGACGGTCGTTGCGACGAGGACGTCGGCCTCCCCGGCGGCGAAGCGGCGCATCACCGCGTCCTTGTCGTCGGGATGCATCCTGCCGTGCAGCACCTCGACCCTGAGGCCCTTCAGGGGGCCCTTCGCCAGTTGCTCGGCCACGTCGAGGACCGCGAGCGGGGGCCGCTTCTCGGCCTCGTCCTCCGGGGACTTGTTCTTCCCGGCCTTCTTGGGGTCGTCCTCCTCGTCCCCGATGCGCGGGCAGACCACGTATGCCTGATGGCCGTTGCCCACCTCCTCGCGCACCCGCTCCCACGCGCGCGCCAGGAAGTGCGGCTTGTCGGCGGCCGGGACGACATGGCTGGCGATCGGCGAGCGGCCGGCCGGGAGCTGGTCGAGGACGGAGGTCTCGAGGTCGCCGAAGACGGTCATGGCGACCGTGCGCGGGATCGGCGTGGCGGTCATGACGAGCAGGTGCGGTGGCTGCTTCCCCTTGCCGCGCAGGGCGTCGCGCTGTTCCACGCCGAAGCGGTGCTGTTCGTCGACCACGACCAGTCCGAGGTCGTGGAACTGCACCTTGTCCTCGATCAGCGCGTGCGTGCCGATGACGATCCCGGCCTCCGCGGTGGCGAGGTCGAGCAGCGCCTGGCGGCGCGCGGCGGCCCCCATCGAGCCGGTGAGCAGCACCACCTTGGTGGCGTGCTCGGCGCCGCCCAGCATGCCTCCCTCGGCGAGCTCGCCCATCATCTCGGTGACCGACCGGTGGTGCTGCTGGGCGAGGACCTCGGTGGGCGCGAGCATGGCGGCCTGGCCGCCGGCGTCGACGACGGCGAGCATGGCGCGCAGGGCGACCAGGGTCTTGCCGGAGCCGACCTCGCCCTGGAGCAGCCGGTGCATCGGGTGTTCGGTGGCGAGGTCGCCGAAGATGTCCCGGGAGACCTTCAGCTGGCCCTCGGTGAGGGTGAAGGGCAGCCGGTCGTCGAAGGCGGTCAGCAGGCCGTCGGGGAGCGGCTTGCGGGCGACCGCCGGGAGCTGGGCGTCGGCGTGCCGGCGGCGGGCCAGGGCGACCTGGAGGACAAAGGCCTCGTCCCACTTGAGGCGGGCGCGGGCGTCGGCGATGTCGGCCTTGGTGTGCGGACGGTGGATCTTCAGCAGGGCCTCGGGGAGGGAGACCAGTCCGCGGCCCTCACGGAGCGAGTCGGGCAGCGGGTCCAGGGCTTCCCGCGCGTTGGGGAGCACCGTCTGGATCGCCTTGCCGATCTTCCAGGACTCCAGCTTGGCGGTGGCCGGGTAGATGGGGATGAGGGCCCCGGCCCAGGTCTCGACGGTCTCCTCGCTGTCGCCCTTCAGCAACTCGTACGCGGGATGCGCCAGCTGGAGCCGCCGGTTGAACACGGACACCTTGCCCGCGAACATCGCGCGCGTGCCCGGCAGCAGCTCCTTGTGGGGCTTGTGAACGCCCGCGCCGAAGAAGACGAGTTGGAGCCGGCCGCTGCCGTCCGTGATCGTCACCTCCAGGCGCTGGCCCTTGCCGCGCGGGGCCTTGGCGGAGGCGAAGCTGTGCAGGCGGGCGTCGGCCACCTGGGCGACCACCGTGACGTGCTCGTCCATGGGGAGGTCGGCGAGATGGGTGAGCTGGCCCCGCTCCTCGTATCTGCGCGGGTAGTGGTGCAGCAGGTCGCCGACGGTGTGCAGGCCGAGATGCTCGGCCATCACCTTCGCGGTGGCGGGGCCGAGCACTGACTTCAGCGGCTGTTTCAGTGGTTCTTCCAGTGCGGGCACGAGATCCATTGCACACCACGACACTGACAATGCCGTATACGTCTCGGGAAAGTCCTGGTCAGGCGGGCTGTTCGGGCTCTAGGATGGCGCGCTCCGGCCATCCCCCGCGGTCACCTCCCCAACCAAGGGACCGCCCGACCCCCGCGCCGTCGCGAAGTCCCCCCCCACCGGCAGCGCTGCGACGATGGACTCCCAGACCCCACAGTCATCCCAGGCATCCCAGTCACCTCATACGTTCCAGGTCGACCTGCGTGGTTTGGTGGACCTGCTCTCCCATCACCTCTACTCCAGCCCCAAGGTCTACCTGCGCGAGCTGCTCCAGAACGCGGTGGACGCCATCACCGCCCGGCGCGCCGAACAGCCCGACGCCCCGGCGCGGGTGCGGCTGTACACGGACTCCCGTGAAGGTGCCGCCCTGCGGGTGGAGGACACCGGCGTCGGGCTCACCGAGTCGGACGTGCACAGCCTGCTGGCGACCATCGGCCGCAGCTCCAAGCGCGCCGAAGGATTGCAGGAGGCCCGCTCCGACTTCCTGGGCCAGTTCGGCATCGGCCTGCTGGCCTGTTTCGTGGTCGCCGAGCGCATCCGGGTGGTCAGCCGCAGCGCCCGTACGCCCGACGCCCCGCCCGTGGAGTGGACGGCGAGCGACGACGGCTCCTACACCGTGCGCACGCTGCCCGACGAGGCCCGGCCCGAGCCGGGCACCACCGTGCATCTGATCGCACGGGCCGGCGCCGGGGAGTGGCTCTCGCCCGAACGCGTCCTGACGCTGGCACGGGACTTCGGCTCGCTGCTGCCCTACGACGTACGGGTGGGCGACGAGGCGGTCACCGATCTGCCCGCGCCCTGGGACCGCCCCTACCCCTCCCCCGCCGCCCGCCGGGTGGCCCTGGCCCGGCACTGCCACGAGACGTTCGGGTTCACCCCGCTGGACTCGATCGAGCTGGATGTGCCGCTGGCCGGGATCCGCGGGGTGGCGTACGTGCTGCCGTCCGCGGTCAGCCCCGCCCAGCGCGCCACCCACCGGGTGCACCTGAAGGGCATGCTGCTGACCGAGCGGGCCGAACAGCTGCTGCCGGACTGGGCGTTCTTCGTGCGCTGCGTCCTGGACACCGACAGCCTGAGGCCCACGGCCTCGCGCGAGTCGCTGTACGAGGACGAGACGCTGGCCGCCGTACGGGAAGCGCTCGGCGAAAGGATTCGGTCCTGGCTGACCGCTCTGGCGGCGGGCGATCCGGAACGGCTGGCGGCCTTCCTGTCGGTGCACCACCTGGGGGTGAAGTCCCTCGCCCGGCACGACAAGGACATGCTGCGCACGATGCTGCCGTGGCTGCCGTTCGAGACGACCGACGGGCAGCTGTCCCTGGAGGAGTTCGCGCAGCGCCACCCCGTGGTGCACTTCACGCGCACGGTCGAGGAGTACCGGCAGGTCGCGCCGATCGCCTCCGCGCAGGGCGTCGGAGTGGTCAACGGCGGTTACACCTACGACAGCGAACTGGTCGAGGCGCTGCCGTCGGTGCGCCCCGGGACGGTGGTCGCCGAGCTGGACGCGGACACCGTGACCGCCCACCTGGACTCGGCCGACCCGGCGGAGGAGCTGGCCCTGTCCGGCTTCCTGGCCGCGGCGCGGGCGAAACTCGACCCGCTGGGGTGCGACGTGGTCCTGCGGGCCTTCCACCCCCTCTCGGTGCCCGCGCTGCACCTGGACGACCGGGCCGCCCGGCACGAGCAGGCCCGCGCGGAGGCGGAGGCCCAGGCCGACGACCTGTGGGCGGGCATCCTCGGCTCGCTGCGCGGCAGCGCCCCGCGCGCGCGTCTGGTGCTCAACCACCTCAACCCGCTGATCCGGCGGATCGCTTCCCTGAAGGATCCCGAGCTGATCGGCACCGCGACCGAGTCGCTGTACGGGCAGGCGCTGCTGATGGCGCAGCGGCCGCTCAGGCCCGCGGACTCCGCGCTGCTCAACCGCGCGTTCATCGGCCTCCTGGAGTGGGCCACACACGGGGATTCCGCACCTGGGGATTCCGCACACGGGGAGGGCGGTCACCGATGACCGGGATCACGGACTTCGACGCGCTGCGCCGGGCGATGGCGGAGAACTCCGAGCAGCCGGAGGGCCCGGCCCGCAACGCGCGCGCGGAGCAGTTGCTCGCCGAGGCGGAGAAGCTGAACATCCCGCTCGCGGTGATCGAGGCGCTCGGGCACCAGCTGAAGGTCTACAACTACAGCTCCGAGAAGGACAAGATGTTCGTCCCGTTCGCGCGGCTGCTGCGCGTCTGGGACGAACGGCCCGAGGACTTCGACGAGTACGAGACGCACTCGCTGCACTGGGTCTTCAAGTGGGTGTCGGCCGGCATGCTCGACCAGCCGCATGTGCCGCTCGCCTCCATCGAGAAGTGGCTCGGCGAGATGGAGCACCGCTACCGGCTGGCCGGCCACTCCGAACGGGCCGTGCGCAGCGCCGAGTTCAGCGTCGCCGCGCACATCGGGGACCTGGACCGCGCCGAACGGGCCTACGCGGCCTGGCTGGCCGCCGACCGGGACCGGATGGCCGACTGCCACGCCTGCGAGTTGCACGGGCAGGGCACGTGGCAGATCAAACGCGGGCGGGACACCGAGGCGCTCGAACTGTGGCGGCCGGTCCTGGAGGGCGAGTACAGCTGCGCCCACGAGCCGCACAGCGTCCTCGCCTCCTCCCTCACGCCGCTGCTCAGGCTGGGCCGCGTGGACGAGGCCCGCGCCCACCACCTGCGCGGCTTCCGGCTGGTGCGGCCGATGGAGAGCATGCGCGGCGCGTACGCGGACCATGTGGAGTTCTGCGCGCTCACCGGCAACGAGGCACGCGGCCTGGAACTGCTCGCCGAGCGGCCGGCCTATTTCACGGACACCGGGCATCCGCGCAGCCGCCTGGACTTCATGGCCGTGGTGGCGCTGCTCATGGACCGCCTGACCGAGCTGGGGCTCGGCGAGCAGCGCGTGCCGGGCCCGGACGGGCAGGTGTGGACCGCGCGAGAACTCGCCGCCCACGCGCGTGCGGAGGCCCTCGATCTGGCCGGACGGTTCGACCTGCGCAACGGCACCACGTACGTCGGTGACCGGACCCGCGAGCGCATGGCACAGCGCCCGCTGGTGGAGCGGCTGCCGCTCGGCGTGCGCACCGCGGCCGTGCCGGCCTCCGTGGCCCGACCGGTCGCCCCGGTCCCCCCGGTCACCGCCGCGGGCCCGGACGAGCCGGACCTGGCCGCGCTGCTGGCCGAGGCCCGGCGGCTGTCGGACTCCCTCCAGCCGCACGCCCTCGAGGCGTGGGCGGCGGCCGCACAGGCCGCCGAGGGCGTCCAGGTGGCGGCGCGGGACCGTGCGGAGATCGTCGATCACGAGGCGATGGGCCGGGGCCCCGAGGGCGTCGAGCTGTTCGAGCGGGCCGCCGAGCTGTACGCGGAGGCGGGCGACGCCGGGGAGGCGCTGGCGGCACGCGCGCGTGCGGCCTACGCACGGGCCCTGTCGGGCCAGGTCGACGAGGCGCTCGCGGCGGTCGTCGAGCCGTACGACCGGGTCCTCGCCCTCTACGCCGAGGACGCCACCGGCGTGCGGCAGGCGGCGTCGGTACTGACGAGCCGGGCGCGGATCCTGATGCGCCGGCTGCACGAGGACCCGCAGGGCGCGGGGGAGGCCGTCGGGCGGGCGGTCCGGGAGCTGCTGGCGCTCGTCGACGGGCATGTCGGGGGCGACGTGCGGCTGGCGTCCCGGGCGGCCGAGGCGCGGGCGATGCTGGCGGAGCTCGCGGAGCACTCCGGGGATGTCGAGACGGCCGCGAACCTCTTCCGCCGGGCCACGAGACAGTTCGTGGAGGCGGGCCTGCCGTGGTTCGCGGTGGAGTACGAGGTCCGGGTGGCCGCCTTCGCCCACGCGCAGGGCGACATGGCGGAGGCCGAACGGGCGCTGCGGGCGGCCCTGGAGCACGGCGGGCCCCATGTGGAGGCGATCGGGCGGGCCCAGCTGCACCTCCAGCTCGCGGAGGTGGTCGGCGGCCGGGACGACGCGCGGGAGGCGGCGGAGCACGCCCTGGAGGCGGCGCACTGGGCCGACGCGGCGGGCGAGGGCGCCACGCTCGGCGCCTGGGCGCGGCACCAGCTGGGCGGCTTCCTGCTGCGGCAGGGGCGGTGCGCCGAGGCCGCCGAGGTGCTGGAGTCGGCGCTGGCCGATCTGACCGCCGAGACGCACGGTGACGGCGCGATCGTGCAGACGCGGTGGTGGATCGGGGACTGTCTGAGCGAGCTGGGCGAGCACCGGGAGGCCGCCGAGCACCGGCTCGAGGCCGCCGAGATCGCCCGGCACTGGCCCGAGCAGCAGGACCACGCCACCCTCGCCCACCTCGCCGCCGAGTCCCTCGGGCAGGCCGGGCTGCCCGCCGACGCCGACCAGGCCTACGCGCGCGCGGGCGAGCTGTGGCGCTCCCTGGGCAACATCCACGGCCTCGTCCGCAGCCTGCGCGCCCGCGCGTGGCTGGCGCTGCGCACCGAGGCCGGGCTCGACGGGGCGCGGGAGCTGATGGAGGGCGCGGTCCGGGCGTGCGCGCAGGCGCTGGAGCCGGCCGGCGACGCGGAGGCCCGGGAGCGGGTCACCGCCGAACTCGGCCACACCCACCGGCAGTACGGCGACCTGCTGGCCCGCTCGGTGTCCCAGGACGGCGGGGACACCGCGGTGCAAGCCGCGTTCGAGGAGGCGCTGGCCCAGATGACGCGGGCGGTCGCGGTGTTCGCCTCGCTCGGCGAGGAGGCCCTGCACAGCCGTACCGGCGCGGAGCTGGCCGCGGGCTGGCTGGAGGCGGACCTGAGCCGCCCGGCGGATGCGGCGGCACGCGCGCGTGCGGTGCTGACGGCGTACGACGGGGTGGGCGACGCGCACGACGACGCGCACGACGACGCGGACGACGCCGTGCGGGCCCGGCGGACGGAGGCTGAGCAGCTGCTGGACGCGCTGCCGGCGGTTCCGGAGTCGTAGGAGGTACGTTCCCCGCCGGCGGTCAGTGCTGGGCCTCGTCGACGGCGACGTCCGTACGTACGAAGCTGCTGCCGGTCGCGACCGTGGCGACCCCGAACCTGGATGAGGTGGCCCAGCTCACCGGGGTGCGGGTCGCATCGGAAGGTGATCTACGCCAGGCGGCGGCCGTGCTGGAGTACGGACCGCGGTGGGTGCTGATCAAGGGCGGGCATCTCGCCGGGGACGCAGGGCGGGCGGGAGCCAGGCTGTGGATCTTCTGATGGACGGCGCCGAGCATGCGGCCCAGGACGGTCTCGGCGGTGGTCGTGACGTCCGAGCCGATCACCGCACCCCACCGCTCACTCCACCCCGATGAGCAGCAGCGCCCCCTGCCGCCCGCCCCGGTACACGACCGTGTCGACGGCCAGGTACATCTCCCGCACGCGTGCCTGAAGGTGCTCGGCGACGGTCTCCGGTGCCTCGTCGCCGAGCACGAGGGTGACCAGTTCGCCGCCGGCCTGGAGCATGCGGTCCAGGACGGTCTCGGCGGTGGTCGTGACGTCCGAGCCGATCACCGCCACGTCGCCGTCGACGAGGCCCAGCACGTCACCGGCCTGGCAGATGCCGGCCATGGTCCAGAACTCGTGCTCGGCGACGACGACCTCGGCGTACCGGGTGGCGCCCGCCGCCGAGGTCATCTGGACGACGTCCTCGTCGAAGCGGCGGTCGGGCTCGTGCACCGCCAGCGCGGCGATCCCCTGGACCGCCGAGCGGGTCGGGATGAGGGCGACGCGGACGCCCTCCGTGCGGACCTGCTCGGCCGCCGCGGCCGCGGTGTGGCGCAGCTCGGCGTCGTTGGGCAGCAGCACGACCTCGCGCGCGTGGGCGCGGCGCACGGCCTGGACGATCTCCCCGCTGGCGGGCGACTCCCCGGGGCGGGCGAGCACGGTGGTCGCGCCGGCCTCGGCGTACAGCCCGGCCAGGCCCTCGCCGGGCACGACGGCCACGACCGCGCGCTGGGCCCGCTCCCTGGGCGGTGGTTCGGAGCCGGTGTGCACGTCCCCGAGCCCGAAGTGGGTGATCCGGATCCGGTGGGGCCGTCCGGCTTCGACACCGGCCTCCACGGCGGCGCCCGCGTCGTCGACGTGCACGTGCACGTTCCACAGCCCGTCGCCGCCGACGACGACGAGGGAGTCGCCGAGCCGGTCGAGCCGCTCGCGCAGCCGGTCCACGGCCGCGTCCTCGGCCTCCAGCAGGTAGATCACCTCGAAGGCGGGCCCGCCGTTCCCGGCGCACCCCGCCGCCTTCGCGTGCCCCACATCGGTCGCGGCGGGCCGCACGGCCGTCCCGGCGGGCTCCCCGTCCGCTCCGGCGGGCCGCACGCGCGCGTACGGCAGCTCCGTGACGGGCGACCCGGGCGCCTCCCCCGTGAACGTCTCCACCAGCGCCCCGAGGACGGCCACCAGCCCGCGCCCGCCGGCGTCCACCACCCCGGCCCGCTCCAGCACGGCCAGCTGGCCCGGAGTCGCCGCCAGGGCCGCGCGCGCTCCCTCGTAGGCCGCCCGGGCCACGCTTCCGCAGTCGTCCCCGGCCCCTTCGGCGGCGTCGGCGGCGGCCGAGGCGACCGACAGGACCGTTCCTTCCACGGGATGGGCCACCGCGTGGCGGGCGGCGTCGGCGGCGCGCCGCAGGGCGAGCCGCAGCCCCTGCCCGTCGGTGTGAGGTGCCTCACCATCAGCGGCGAGCACCTGCGCCATACCGCGCAGCAGCTGCGCGAGGATCGTCCCGGAGTTGCCCCGCGCCCCTATGAGTGCCCCGTGCGCCATGGCGTGCATGGCATCGGCCGACGACGGCCCCGGGCCACCCCCGGGCTCCACCTCGTATCCGGTGAACACGGCCTCCACGGCCGCCACCGCTGACTCCAGGGTCAGGTACAGGTTCGTGCCGGTGTCGCCGTCCGCCACCGGATACACGTTGATCGCGTCGATCTCCTCGCGCGAGTGCCCCAGCGCCCGTAGCGCCAGACCGCACCAGGCACGCACCGCGAGAGCATCGAAGAATGTCTGCGGCACCTGCGCCACCTGCGCCTCCCTGAGCTGGCTGGACGTGGGAGGCAGCGTAGACCCCGGACGGGTGCCGACCGGAAGAGGGCCGGGGGCGGGCCCCTGAGCTGCCATGGTAGTTTCGTTGTACGGGCGCAGCCGTTGTATGCTGCTCCGGTTGCCCGATCCCGATCGGGCCATTCCCCTGGCAGCGCCACTCAAGATCTAAGGTCTTATGATCTCGATCCCGGCATGCCGGGATCAACCGTAAGTGCATCTGAAGTCTTTGGAGTGACCCGTGGCTGCCAACTGCGACGTCTGCGGCAAGGGGCCGGGCTTCGGCAACAACATCTCGCACTCGCACCGCCGTACGTCCCGTCGCTGGAACCCGAACATCCAGCGCGTGCGTACCGTGGTCGGCGGGACGCCGAAGCGCGTGAACGCTTGCACCTCGTGCATCAAGGCCGGCAAGATCTCGCGCTGACGCACTGCTGAGCGCGCGGCCACTGCTGGTTCGCTGCACAGAGCCGGTCCACCTCACGGTGGGCCGGCTTTTTGCCGTACCCGTACATCAGGTCCGGAAGCGCCATCCGTGATCCACCGGCCCGATCCCCTTCCCCAGCGCGAACCCGGCCGCGATCGCCCCGGTGACGTACTCCTTCGCCTCCGCCGCGGCCTCCGGCACGCTCAGCCCCTTCGCCAGCCCCGACGCGATCGCCGAGGCGAGCGTGCAGCCCGTGCCGTGGGTGTGCCGGTTGTCGTGCCGGGGCGCCCGCAGCCAGTGCTCCTCGGTGCCGTCCGTCAGAAGATCCACAGCCTGGCTCGCGCCCGCCCGCCCTGCGTCCCCGGCGAGATGCCCGCCCTTGATCAGCACCCACCGCGGTCCGTACTCCAGCACGGCCGCCGCCGCCTGGCGTAGATCACCTTCCGATGCGACCCGCACCCCGGTGAGTTGGGCCACCTCATCCAGGTTCGGGGTCGCCACGGTCGCGACCGGCAGCAGCTTCGTACGTACGGAGTCCAGCGCGGACGCGGCCAGCAGCGGGTCCCCGTGCTTGGAGACGCCCACCGGGTCCACGACCGCCGGAGCGTCCGTCCCGCCGAGCAACTCGGCGACCGCCTCGACCAGTTCGGCCGAGGCCAGCATCCCGGTCTTCACGGCCCGTACGCCGATGTCGTCGACGACACTGCGGTACTGGGCCCGTACGGCCGCCACCGGCAGCTCCCAGGCGCCCTGCACGCCGAGCGAGTTCTGTGCGGTGACCGCCGTGATCACGCTCATGCCGTGCACCCCGAGCGCGAGCATCGTCTTCAGGTCGGCCTGGACGCCCGCGCCTCCGCCCGAGTCCGAGCCCGCCACGGTCAGGACCCTGGGGATCATGACTCGATGTCCCCGAAGTGGTCCCAGCCGCCCTTGCTGGTCCACGGCGCCCCGTCGACCGTGACCTGGGGCAGCGCCGAGGGGTTGAGCACTTCGCCGATCACCTTCCAGCGGGCCGGCAGCTTCACGTCCGGCGGGAAGGTCGCCACGATCGCGTGGTCCTCTCCCCCGGTCAGCACCCACTGCAACGGGTCGACGCCGACGGCCTGCCCGATGTCGTTCATCTGGGTGGGGATGTCGATGGCGCCGGAACGGATGTCGATGCGGACCTTGCTGGCCTCGGCGATGTGCCCGAGGTCGGCGATCAGGCCGTCGCTCACGTCGCACATGGCGGTGGCGCCGAGCCCGGCGGCGGCCGGGCCCGCGTGGTACGGCGGCTCGGGGCGCCGGTGGGCCTCCACGAAGGCGCGCGGCGAGCGGAACCCGCGGGCGAGCACCGCATATCCGGCCGCGGACCAGCCGAGCCAGCCGGTCACCGCGACGAGGTCGCCGGGCTGGGCACCGGCCCGGGTCACCGGCTCCTGGTTGCGCAGATCGCCGAGCGCCGTGATCGAAACCATGATCGTGTCACCGCGCACCACGTCACCGCCGACCACGGAGGCGCCCGCGACCTGGCACTCGTCGCGCAGCCCGTCCATCAGCTCGCTCGGCCAGGTGACCGGGAGTTCGGCGGGTACGACCAGGCCGAGCAGCAGCGCGGTCGGTACGGCACCCATGGCGGCGATGTCGGCGAGGTTCTGCGCGGCCGCCTTGCGGCCCACGTCGTACGCCGTGGACCAGTCGCGGCGGAAGTGCCGCCCCTCGAGGAGGATGTCGGTGCTCGCCACCACCCTGCGGTCGGGCGCGGCGACCACCGCGGCGTCGTCGCCGGGGCCGACCCGGACCGCCGGGGTGGTGGTGAGACGGGAGGTGAGCTCCCGGATGAGCCCGAACTCGCCCAGCTCACCCACAGTGCCCTTCATTGCCCTTCAGCCCCTTCTGTACCTGGCCGTACGCCTGTCCGTACCCGCTCGCGCGTCATCCTGGTCCCCCCGGAGCCCCGAACAAAATGGGCGCGTTGCTTCGTGGGCCGCCCAGGTCTCCCCGTGGCGACCGGCGACGCGATACCGTGGCGTTCCTTTTCCCCACATGATCCTCGTGGCCGCCCTGGAGGTTCCGTGGTACAGGCGTACATCCTGATCCAGACGGAGGTCGGCAAGGCGTCGACCGTCGCCGAGACGATCAGCAAGATCCCTGGAGTCATCCAGGCCGAGGACGTGACGGGCCCGTACGACGTCATCGTGCGCGCCCAGGCCGACACCGTCGACGACCTCGGCCGCCTGGTGGTCGCGAAAGTCCAGCAAGTGGACGGCATCACCCGCACCCTGACCTGCCCGGTCGTGCATCTGTAGCCCCCGTCTACCCTTGGCCGGTGAATATCTTCCGTCACCGGCTCACCGGCCTGCCCGCGCTCGCCCTGCTGATCGCCGTCGCGGGCTGCTCCTCAGCAGACGACAGCGCCACGGTGGCGGTTCCCAGCCCCGACGCCAAGACCGCGAAGCTGTGCCGCAACCTGCACAAGGTACTGCCGGAGAAGGTGGACGGCCGGAGCCGCAACGACCCCGAACCCAGGTCCGCCCTCACGGCGGGCTGGGGAAGCCCGGCGATCATACTGCGCTGCGGTGTCGGAAGGCCGCCCAAGATGATCGACCCCAAGGTGGCCAAGGGCACCGACCCGGACGCGATCGGCGGCGGGGTCGACGGCGTCGACTGGCTGATGGAGAAGCAGGACGACGGGACGTACCGGTTCACCACGGCCAAGCGCGAGGCATATGTGCAGGTGGCCCTGCCGAAGTCGGTGGCCGAGCAGGACAGTGCCGCGGTCCTCGTCGACCTGGCCGCCGCCATCAAGAAGGCGATCCCCACAGGGATCGCCTCCACCGTCTGACCGCGCGGCCGTTTCCGGCGGCTACCGCAGCCCGGTCGACCGCCGCAGCGCCGCCTGCACCAGCCGGTCCACCAACTCGGGGTAGGAGATGCCGGTGGCCTGCCACATCTGTGGGTACATCGAGATGGGCGTGAAGCCGGGCATCGTGTTGATCTCGTTGATCACGAACTCGCCGTCCTCGGTGAGGAAGAAGTCCGCGCGGACCAGACCCTCGCAGGAGGCCGCCTCGAAGGCCTCCACCGCGAGGCGCCGCACCTCGGCGGTCTCCTCCTCGGTGAGCGGGGCGGGCACGATGCCGGGCGTGGAGTCGATGTACTTCGCCTCGAAGTCGTAGTACGCGTGCGCGTCCGGCGGCGGGATCTCCGCGGGCACGGAGGCGCGCGGCCCGTCCTCGAACTCCAGGACCCCGCACTCGATCTCGCGGCCGCGCAGCGCGGCCTCCACGAGGATCTTCGGGTCGTGCCGCTGGGCCTCGGCGATGGCCTCGTCGAGGCCGGCCAGATCGTCGACCTTGGTGATGCCGATCGACGAACCCGCGCGCGCGGGCTTCACGAACAGCGGCCAGCCGTGCTCGCCGGCGAAGTCGACGATCTTCTTGCGGGCGGCGGGCTCGTCCTGCTCCCACTCGCGGGGCCGGATCACCACGTACGGGCCCACCTTGAGCCCGAAGGAGGTGAACACCCGCTTCATGTACTCCTTGTCCTGGCCGACGGCCGAGGCGAGCACGCCCGAACCCACGTACGGGACGCCGGAGAGCTCCAGGAGGCCCTGGAGGGTGCCGTCCTCGCCGTACGGGCCGTGCAGCACCGGGAAGACCACGTCGACCTCGCCGAGGGCCTTGGGCACCGAACCCGGCTCGCTGTAGACGACCTCCCGGTTGGCGGGGTCGACGGGGAGGACCACACTGCCCTCGCTGGACTCCGCGAGCTCCTCCACGCTGGGCGTGCGCCGGTCGACGATGGCCATGCGCTCGGGCGCGTCGGCGGTGAGCGCCCAACGGCCGTCCCTGGTGATGCCGATCGGCAGGACGTCGTACTTCGTCCGGTCGATGGCCTTGAGGACGGCGCCCGCGGTGACCATGGAGATCCCGTGTTCGGAGCTGCGCCCGCCGAACACGACGGCCACGCGCGGCTTGCGGGACGGCTGCTCAGGGCTCTGGGGGAGGTTCTCGGTGCTCATATCGCGTTGAGAGTACCCGGTGGTAGGGCCCCGAGACAGCGTCGGCGGGCCGGGAAGAGCGCGGCGTCGCTCAGCGTCGTTCGGGCTTCGCGCTGCGCGACATCAGCTCCTTCAGGGCGACCACCGGCGGCTTGCCCTCGTGCACGATGCCGACGACCGTCTCGGTGAGCGGCATGTCGACGCCGTGCCGGCGGGCCAGATCCAGCACGGACTCGCAGGACTTGACGCCCTCCGCGGTCTGCTTGGTGACCGCGATGGTCTCCTGAAGGGTCATGCCCTTGCCGAGGTTGGTGCCGAAGGTGTGGTTGCGGGACAGCGGCGAGGAGCAGGTGGCCACCAGGTCGCCCAGACCGGCGAGGCCGGAGAAGGTCAGCGGGTCGGCACCCAGGGCCGCACCGAGCCGGGTGGTCTCGGCGAGCCCGCGCGTGATGAGCGAGCCCTTGGCGTTGTCCCCCAGGCCCATCCCGTCGGCGATGCCGACCGCCAGGCCGATCACGTTCTTGACCGCGCCGCCGAGTTCGCAGCCCACCACGTCGGTGTTGGTGTACGGGCGGAAGTACGGCGTGTGGCAGGCGGTCTGGAGCCGCTGCGCGACCGTCTCGTCGGTGCAGGCGACCACGGCCGCGGCGGGCATGCGGGCGGCGATCTCGCGGGCCAGGTTGGGCCCGGTGACCACGGCGATGCGCTCTCGGCCGACCTTGGCGACGTCCTCGATGACCTCGCTCATCCGCATGGCGGAGCCGAGTTCGACGCCCTTCATGAGGGAGACGAGGACGGTGCGGGGGGCGAGCAGCGGGGTCCACTCGGCGAGGTTCTCGCGCAGGGTCTGGGAGGGCACCGACAGGACCGTGAAGTCCGCGCCCGCGAGGGCCTCGGCCGCGTCCGTGGTCGCCCGCAGGTTCTCCGGGAGCTCCACGCCGGCCAGATAGTCGGGGTTGGTCCGGGTGGAGTTGATGGCGTCCGCGACCTCGGCGCGGCGGGCCCACAGCGTGACCTCGCAGCCGGCGTCGGCGAGCACCATCCCGAAGGCAGTGCCCCACGAACCGGCACTGAAGACCGCCGCCTTGACCGACTCGCTCACTTGGCGCTCTCCTCTTCCTGGCCGCTCTGCGCCCGCGTCCTGCGCCGCTGCTCGATCCGCTCGCGGCGCGGGTCGTAGGGCGCCTCGGGGGCCTTCTCGCCGCGGATCTCCTCCAGCTGGCGGGTGATGGCCGCCATGATGACCTCGGTGGCCTCCTTCAGGAGGTCCGCGGTCATCTCCTTGTCGTAGAAGCGCGCGAGGTCCACCGGCGGGCCGGCCAGCACGCGGTGGGTCTTGCGCGGCAGCAGCTGGGGCTTCTTCGCGTACGGCGGGAGCAGTTCGTTGCAGCCCCACTGGGCGACCGGAATGACCGGGCACTTGGTCTGGAGCGCCACGCGCGCGGCGCCGGTCTTGCCGGTCATGGGCCAGCCGTTCGGGTCGCGGGTGAGAGTGCCCTCGGGGTAGAAGGCGACGCACTCACCGCGCTCGACGGCGTCGATCGCGGCCCGGAAGGCGCTGAGCGCGTCGGTGGACTCGCGGTAGACGGGGATCTGCCCGGTGCCGCGCATGGCGGCGCCGACGAATCCCGCCTTGAAAAGGCCGCTCTTCGCCAGGAATCGCGGAACCCGTCCGGTGTTGTACTGGTAGTGCGCGTACGCGAAGGGGTCCACATGGGAATTGTGGTTCACCGCGGTGATAAATCCGCCCTCGGCCGGAATGTGCTCCATTCCACGCCAGTCCCGCTTGATCAGAACCACCAGGGGCGGTTTGCAGATCACCGCGGCGAAGCGGTACCAGAAGCCGATTCTGCGGCGGGGCACGCGGACACCTTCCTCTAGGTCCTCCAGGGCTGCCACCAGGGCCGGGGAGCCGCACAAGTGTCGCCCCAGGCCGCCGGTCTGTCGAGGACACCGTACGCCCCGCCGCCCGGCGTGCCGGAAGCCCAGGGGGACAATGGGCGCAACGAGTAAGGGACGGTACGTCGGTGCAGTGGACCTTGGTCATACCCCTCAAGCCCCTGGAGCGGGCCAAGAGCAGGCTGGCGAACACCGCCGCCGACGGGCTGCGCCCGGGGCTGGCCCTCGCGTTCGCCCAGGACACGGTGGCCGCCGCGCTCGCCTGCCCCGCGGTGGCGGATGTGGCGGTCGTCACCGACGACGCCCTGGCCGGCCGTGAGCTGGCCGCGCTGGGCGCCCAGATCGTCTCCGACGAGCCGGGCGGCGGCCTCAACGCCGCTCTGGCGCACGCCGCCGCCGTCGTACGGGCATCGCGTCCGGAAAGCCCGCTCGCGGCCGTGAACGCCGATCTGCCGGCCCTGCGGCCGCTGGAATTGTCCCGGGTCCTGTCGGCGGCGGCGGAATTCCCGCGCGCTTTTCTCCCCGACGCGGCCGGGGTCGGCACCACCCTGCTGGCCGCAGCCCCCGGCCGGGAATTGTCTCCGGCTTTCGGCGCCGATTCCCGCGTCCGGCACCGCGCCTCCGGCGCCGCGGAACTCCTGCTCGACGCGGTGGATTCGGTACGCCAGGACGTGGACACCGGCGAGGACCTGCGGGCGGCCCTGGCCCTCGGAGTGGGCCCGCGCACAGCGGCGGTGACCGCGCGGCTGCTGATTCCGGGGCAGTAGGCTGCCGGTATGCAGGCGACCGCGTACACGTACGACCCCGAGACCCGCAGCGGGCAGGTACTTCTCGACGACGGCACCCCGGTGGCCTTCGAGGCGCCGGCGTTCGACGCTGGCGGGCTGCGGCTGCTGCGGCCCGGGCAGCGGGTGCGGATCGAGACGGAGCCGGCGGTGAAGTCGCCGGAGGGCTCGGGAGCGGCCCTGCGGATCACCCTGGTGACGCTTCAGACCTTCTGACTCCAGACCTTCTGAACGTCCGGGAAACGCGCCGCGGGCCGGGCTCCCGAGGGGAGTCCGGCCCGGCGTGTGAGTGCCCTTCGCCCTTGCGCCTCAGCGGGCGGTGGCCTTCTTGGCGGTGGTCTTGCGCGCGGACGACTTCTTGGCCGGGGCCTTCTTGGCCGTGGCCTTCTTGGCCGGTGCGCTCTTGGCCGTGGTCTTCTTGGCGGCGGCCTTGGTGCCCGTCGTCTTCTTGGCGGCCGCGGTGGTCTTGGCGGTCGTCTTCTTCGCGGTGGTCTTCTTGGCGGCGGCCGTGGTCTTCTTCGCGGCAGCCGTCGTCTTCCTCGCCGTGGTCTTCTTCGCCGCACCCGTCGCCTTCTTGGCGGCGGCCTTCTTGCCGACCGCCTTGGAGATGGTGGGCGGCGGGCCGGACAGGCTGCCCTTCGGGGCCTTCTTGACGGCCACCTCGCCCCCGCGCGGCAGCTTCTTCGAGCCGCTCACCAGGTCCTTGAAGCCCTGACCGGCACGGAAGCGCGGCACAGAGGTCTTCTTGACACGAACCCGCTCGCCCGTCTGGGGGTTGCGGGCGTAGCGGGCGGGGCGGTCCACCTTCTCGAAGGACCCGAAGCCGGTGACCGAGACCCGGTCTCCGCCGACCACCGCTCGAACGATGGCGTCCAGGACCGCGTCGACAGCATCGGCGGCCTGCTGGCGACCACCCATCTTGTCGGCAATCGCTTCTACGAGCTGCGCCTTGTTCACGTCTTCCCCTTCGGAGACATCGCCAGAACGAAAGTGTTCAAGCTTTTTCGCACGTTAGGCAGATATATACCGCAAATCAAACACGAAACGGGCTAATCACCCTTGTGCCGCAACGGACTCGGCGAGTTCTGATCTTGTTCAGCGGCCCTCTTCGGGGATGCGCCCCGCGTCGAGGTCCGCGGTGAACCGATCGAGCCGCCTTGCCGCGTCGGCGAGATCGTGCTTGGCCGCGGCCGTAATGACCAGCAGCTTCCGGGTCAGCGCCATCCGTACGCCCTCCGGGACTTGCAGTGCGCGCACCCTTGAGTGCGCTTCCTTGAGTCGGTCCGCGACCGCCGCATAGAGCTCGAGTTGGCCGTCGTGTTCCATGCACAGATTGTGCCATCTGGGGCGAGTTGTCGCCTGCCCAGGGTGCAACTACCGCCCCGGAAGGGCTTCCTGGCTCGCCCGGAGGCCTCGGTCCCACAAGACGCGTACCCCGGCAACCACCTTCTTAACGTGGGAAGTTGGCTGCCGGGTCCGAGCGGTGCGGGGCCGTTCGGGTGCAGAAACGGCTGTACCCCCAATCGTGGTGATCGGGGGTACAGCCGAGGTGTCGCAGTGGCCGAAAGTCGACCTCTTCAGTTGGTTCAGACCTGAAGCGTCCGCGGCTTGTACGACGGGCGCTTGGCCTCGTACTCGGCGATGTCGGCCTCGTTCTGGAGCGTGATGGAGATGTCGTCCAGTCCGTTCAGCAGCCGCCAGCGGGAGTTCTCGTCCAGGTCGAACGAGGCGGTGATGCCCTCAGCGCGCACCTCACGCGCCTCAAGGTCCACAGTGACCACAGCAGTGGGGTCCTGCTCGGTCAGCTCCCACAGCGCGTCCACGACCTTCTGGTCCAGGACCACCGTGAGCAGGCCGTTCTTCAGCGAGTTGCCGCGGAAGATGTCGGCGAAGCGGGAGGAGATCACCGTCTTGAAGCCGTAGTTCTGGAGCGCCCAGACGGCGTGCTCACGGGAGGAGCCGGTACCGAAGTCGGGGCCGGCCACCAGGACGGTCGCACCCTGCCGCTCGGGGCGGTTGAGCACGAACTCCGGGTCCTTGCGCCAGGCCTCGAACAGCCCGTCCTCGAACCCGTCCCGCGTCACCTTCTTGAGCCAGTGAGCAGGGATGATCTGGTCGGTGTCGACGTTGCTGCGGCGCAGCGGGACGGCCCGGCCGGTGTGCGAGGTGAATGCTTCCATGACTGATCAGACTCCAGCGGGCGCGGGGGTGTCGGCGGACAGGTCGGCGGGGGACGCCAGGTGGCCCAGGACGGCCGTCGCGGCCGCGACCTGCGGCGACACCAGGTGTGTACGGCCACCCTTGCCCTGCCTGCCCTCGAAGTTGCGGTTGGAGGTGGAGGCGGAGCGCTCACCCGGGGCGAGCTGGTCGGGGTTCATGCCCAGACACATCGAGCAGCCCGCGTGCCGCCACTCGGCGCCGGCCTCCTTGAAGACCACGTCCAGGCCCTCGGAGACGGCCTGGAGACCGACCCGCGCGGAGCCGGGGACGACCAGCATCCGTACGCCGTCGGCGACTTTGCGGCTCCGGAGGAGATCGGCGGCGGCCCGCAGGTCCTCGATGCGGCCGTTGGTGCAGGAACCTACGAAGACGGTGTCCACCTTGATGGAGCGCAGCGGCTGACCGGCCTCCAACCCCATGTATTCCAGGGCCTTTTCGGCGGCGAAGCGCTCCGAAGCGTCTTCGTACGAAGCGGGGTCGGGGACGGACGCCGAAAGCGGCGCGCCCTGGCCGGGGTTGGTGCCCCAGGTGACGAACGGCGACAGTTCGCCGGCGTTGATGACGACCTCGGCGTCGAACTCGGCGTCCTCGTCGGTCCTCAGCGTCTTCCAGTACGCGACGGCCGCGTCCCAGTCCACGCCCTCGGGGGCGTGCGGGCGGCCCTTGAGGTACTCGAAGGTGGTCTCGTCCGGGGCGATCATGCCCGCGCGGGCGCCGGCCTCGATCGACATGTTGCAGATGGTCATCCGGGCCTCCATCGAGAGCTTCTCGATGGCGGAGCCGCGGTACTCCAGGATGTAGCCCTGGCCGCCACCCGTACCGATCTTGGCGATGATCGCCAGGATCAGGTCCTTGGCCGTCACGCCCTCGGGCAGCTCGCCGTCGACCGTGATCGCCATGGTCTTGGGGCGGGCCAGCGGCAGCGTCTGGGTGGCCAGCACGTGCTCGACCTGGGAGGTGCCGATGCCGAACGCCAGCGCGCCGAAGGCGCCGTGCGTGGAGGTGTGCGAGTCGCCGCAGACGACCGTGGTGCCGGGCTGGGTCAGGCCGAGCTGCGGGCCGACGACGTGCACGACGCCCTGCTCGACGTCGCCCAGCGGGTGCAGCCGGACGCCGAACTCGGCGCAGTTCTTGCGCAGCGTCTCCAGCTGGGCGCGGGAGATCGGGTCCGCGATGGGCTTGTCGATGTCGAGGGTGGGGGTGTTGTGGTCCTCGGTCGCGATGGTGAGGTCGAGGCGGCGCACCTGGCGGCCGTTCTGCCTGAGGCCGTCGAAGGCCTGCGGGCTGGTCACCTCGTGCAGAAGGTGCAGATCGATGAAGAGGAGGTCGGGCTCGCCCTCGGCGCGCCGGACGACGTGGTCGTCCCAGACCTTCTCCGCGAGTGTCCTACCCATCGCTTTCCCTCCGGCCGGCAAAGGTGCGCCGGCCCAACTAGAGATCTTGAGGAGGCAGCTGCCCGCGCCCCAGATACGGGCGTCCGCCGCCGGGCCCGTTGGTCCGCGGGCCGTTGTGTGTTCAAGGGTGTCGCAGTCCACGGAAAATTGAACTTGCGTTTCACAGAGTGAGACGCGAGTATCGTTGCATGGACAACAGTAGCGGCGTCGGCGTTCTGGACAAGGCAGCCCTCGTCCTGAGCGCTCTGGAGTCCGGTCCGGCCACCCTCGCGGGTCTGGTCGGGGCCACCGGACTGGCACGACCCACGGCCCACCGGCTGGCCGTGGCATTGGAACACCACCGCATGGTGGCGCGCGACATGCAGGGCCGTTTCATTCTCGGACCGCGTCTGGCCGAGCTGGCCGCGGCGGCGGGCGAGGACCGCCTGCTGGCCACGGCGGGCCCGGTGCTCACGCATCTCAGGGACGTCACCGGGGAGAGCGCGCAGCTCTACCGTCGCCAGGGTGACATGCGCATCTGCGTGGCCGCGGCGGAACGCCTGTCCGGCCTGCGGGACACGGTCCCGGTCGGCTCCACGCTGACCATGAAGGCCGGCTCCTCGGCGCAGATCCTGATGGCCTGGGAGGAGCCCGAGCGCCTGCACCGCGGCCTCCAGGGCGCCCGCTTCACGGCGACGGCCCTGTCCGGCGTACGGCGGCGCGGCTGGGCCCAGTCCATCGGTGAGCGCGAGCCCGGCGTGGCCTCCGTCTCCGCGCCCGTGCGCGGCCCCTCCAACCGCGTGGTGGCCGCGGTGTCCGTCTCCGGCCCCATCGAGCGCCTGACGCGCCACCCCGGCCGTATGCACGCCCAGGCGGTCATCGACGCCGCCGCCCGCCTCTCCGAGGCCCTGCGCCGCTCGGGCTGACCGCCCGCGACAGGTGACCGGACGGCTCGGGCCCGCCTCAACGCCGCGGCAGGCCCGACCCCACCGGTCTCACCTGTCTCACGAGTCCCGCGACGCCGTCACCTCCTCCGACCGGTGCGCGAACCGGTCCTTCGCCCGCCTCCCCCGCCGCTCCAGCGGCACCTGCCCGTGGGCGGCGGCGAGCCCGAACGCCGGCATGTCCGCATAGATCGACTCGTACGCCCCCTCGGACGCGACGTAGGTCTCGTGCCACAGCCCCACGTGCCGCCGGCTCTTGCCCGCCTTCTCCTTGCGGTTGATGATCGACCAGGCCCGGTGGTGGAACATGTCGGGAGAGCTCGCGTACGCGTAGAGCTTCTCCTTGGACTCCCAGTACTGGACGACGTAGTACGTCCGTGGCGAGGCCGTCAGCAGCACATGGCCGAGCAGGCCGCGCCCGGGCTCCTTCCGCAGTTCGCGGAGCATGCGCGGCATCGCCAGGAACACCGGGAGCCAGTGGTGCACCCCCCGGAAGTGGTTGATCCGCATGCCGATCAGCAGGACGACCACATCTCCCCCGGCGTCCGCGGTGGTGCGACCCGGGATGACCCGTTTCCGGAGCATGACTCCCCCTCGTCGGTGAGCAGTGCTATCCAAGTCCTCGTGCTTGGATAGTGCCGTTATCCAAGAAGGAGCGCAAGACATGCGGCTCGCCGAGTTGAGCAGACGCAGCGGTGTGTCCACCGCGACGATCAAGTACTACCTGCGCGAAGGGCTGTTGCCGGCGGGCCGCCAGGTCAACACGACCACGGCCGAATACGACGACGAGCACCTGCGCAGACTCCGTCTGGTGCGCGCGATGATCCAGGTGGGCCGACTGCCGGTGGCAACGGTCCGGGAAGTGCTCGGGCACGTCGACGACGACTCGCTGGGCCGGACGATCCGCCTGGGCGCGGCACTGTGGGCGTTGCCGCAGGTGCCGGAGCCGGACGAGGACGACGAGTACGTCCGGGCCGCGCACCGGGAGGTGGGCGAGTTGCTGGAGACCCTGGGCTGGACGAACGCGAAGGCGCTGACCACCATCTCCCCCGCCTACCGCTCACTGGTGGTCGGCGTGGCCGCGTTCCGGCGGCTCGGCTACGACTGGGGAGCTGAACTGCTCGCGCCCTACGGCCGGTTGATGCATCAGGCGGCCGTGCTCGACCTGGATTTCGTGGAGACCCATCCGTCGGAGGCGGAGAAGGCGGAAACCGCGGTTCTGGGGGCGATCCTCAACGAGCCGGTGCTGCGAGCCCTGCACCGGCTGGCCCAGGAGGAGGAGTCGGCACGGCGTTACGGCTTCGAGTGAGCCAATCGGAAAAGACGAAGGCTCCTCGCCGAAGCGAGGAGCCTTCATGTCGTACCCCCGACCGGATTCGAACCGGCGCTACCGCCTTGAGAGGGCGGCGTGCTAGGCCGCTACACAACGGGGGCGAGGATCTTACGTTTCCGCAGATCCGTGCTGGTCTACCTGGACTCGAACCAAGACTAACTGAACCAGAATCAGTCGTGCTGCCAATTACACCATAGACCAATGATGGTTTAGACCAGTCAGTACCCCCGACCGGATTCGAACCGGCGCTACCGCCTTGAGAGGGCGGCGTGCTAGGCCGCTACACAACGGGGGCCCTAGCGATCCCGACAGGATCAGGATCAGTACCCCCGACCGGATTCGAACCGGCGCTACTGCCTTGAGAGGGCAGCGTGCTAGGCCGCTACACAACGGGGGCTTTGCGGATCTGTTCCGCGGTGCGGATGAGCTCCGCGAGCTGGCCTACCTGGACTCGAACCAAGACTAACTGAACCAGAATCAGTCGTGCTGCCAATTACACCATAGGCCACTGGAACGCAAGCCCTTGAGGGGATCTCGTTCTAGTTCGCTCCCCCGGGTTCCGGCCTTTCGGCCCGCTCCCCGGCGGCGCAGGAAGAACATTACCTGAAGGTGGACGGGGCTCCAAAACGACTATCCGGAGCGAGCAGCGCGGGTAGTTCGGCGAGGGACTCGATCCGGTGGCGTCCGACGGGGCCGTCACCGCCGGCCCACGCACCGGCGCGGTCGATCCACACGGACCGCAGCCCCGCCTCCGCCGCACCGCGGCCGTCGATCTCCGGGTGGTCGCCGACGTACGCCACCTCGTGCGGAGGCAGGCCGAGCGCCTCGCAGGCCGCGAGGAACGCCCGGGCCTCCGGTTTGGAGACACCGAGCTCGGCGGCGCACAGGACGGCCTCGAAACGGTCGCGCACCCCCAGGGTGCGCAGCTTGCGCTCCTGGACGTGGATGCTCGAGTTGGACAGCACCGCGTGCCGGTGGGTGGCGGCGAGGGCGTCGAGGACGGGCAGCACGTCCGGGAAGAGGGCCCAGGCGGCCTCGTAGTGAGCGACGTAACGCCGGAACCAGGCATCGGCCTCGGCGTCGGTCAGCTCCTGGCCGAGGAAGACCCGTACGCGCTCCCGGCGCTGCGCCTCGAACGAGAGCTCCCCGGCCGCGAAGCGGGCCCACTGCCGCTCGGTGATCTCCCGCCACCGCACGACGGCCTCCTCCGGGCTCGCGTACCCGACGAGCAGCCCCTCGGCGGCGAGATGGTCCCGCATACCGGTGCGGTCCGCGGTCGTGTAGTCGAAGAGGGTGTCGTCGACGTCCCAGACCACGGCGCGGATGCTCATGCCCCGACGGTAACCCGGGGGCGAGGTGCATGGGCCGGAATGCGCCGAGGGGCGGGACCCGGAACTTCGGGTACCGCCCCTCACGGGTACGCGGTTACGCGGCCAGCTTGGCCAGGGCCGCGTCGATGCGGGCCAGCGTCTTCTCCTTGCCCAGCACCTCCAGGGACTCGAAGAGGGGCAGGCCCACCGTGCGGCCGGTGACGGCCACGCGGACGGGGGCCTGGGCCTTGCCGAGCTTGAGGCCGTGGGCCTCGCCGGCGGCCAGGACGGCCTCCTTCAGGGACTCCGCCGAGGCCCAGTCGGCCGACTCGAGCTTCTCGCGGGCCGTGCGGAGCAGGGCGTCGGAGCCCTCCTTCATCGCCTTCGCCCAGCTCGCATCGTCGAAGACCGGCTCGGAGAGGAAGAGGAAGTCGACGTTGTCGGTGATCTCCGACAGGACCTTGAGGCGGGTCTGCGCGTGCGGGGCGATCGCCTGCCACTTCGCCTCGTCGAAGTCCTCCGGCGCCCAGGGGGCGAACGGCGGCTGGAGCCACGGGCGGCAGCGCTCCGTGAAGTCCTTCACATCCAGCAGGCGGATGTGGTCGGCGTTGACCGCCTCGGCCTTCTTCAGGTCGAAGCGGGCCGGGTTGGGGTTCACGTCCTTGATGTCGAAGGCCGCAACCATCTCGTCGATCGTGAAGATGTCCTGGTCGGCCGAGAGCGACCAGCCGAGCAGGGAGAGGTAGTTGAGCAGGCCCTCGGGGAGGAAACCGCGCTCCCGGTAGAGGTTGAGGGACGCCTGCGGGTCGCGCTTGGAGAGCTTCTTGTTGCCCTCGCCCATCACGTACGGCAGGTGACCGAAGGCCGGGGTCTGCTTGGCGATGCCCAGCTCGATCAGCGCCTTGTACAGGGCGATCTGGCGCGGGGTGGAGGAGAGCAGGTCCTCGCCGCGCAGGACGTGGGTGATCTCCATCAGGGCGTCGTCGACCGGGTTGACCAGCGTGTACAGCGGGGCACCGTTCGCGCGGACGATGCCGTAGTCCGGGACGTTCTCGGGCGTGAACGTCAGCTCGCCGCGGACCAGGTCGGTGAAGGTGATCGTCTCGTCGGGCATGCGGAAGCGGACGATAGGCGTACGGCCCTGGGCCTTGTACTCCTCGACCTGCTCGGCGCTCAGGTCGCGGCAGTGGCCGTCGTAGCCGGAGGGCTTGCCGGCGGCGCGGGCGGCCTCGCGGCGGCTGTCCAGCTCCTCCTGGGAGCAGTAGCAGTGGTAGGCGTGGCCGGCGTCGAGGAGCTTGGCGGCGACGTCCTTGTAGAGGTCCATGCGCTGCGACTGGCGGTACGGCGCGTGCGGGCCGCCGACCTCGGGGCCCTCGTCCCAGTCGAAGCCCAGCCAGCGCATCGAGTCGAGCAGCTGGTTGTAGGACTCCTCGGAGTCGCGGGCGGCGTCGGTGTCCTCGATGCGGAAGACCAGAGTGCCCTGATGGTGCCGGGCGAACGCCCAGTTGAACAGGGCGGTGCGGACCAGGCCCACGTGGGGGTTACCGGTGGGCGAGGGGCAGAAACGGACGCGAACGGGGGACGGGAGTGCCCCCTGCTCGAGCGAAGCCGAGGGCTTGGGGGAGGGTGCGCTAGCCACGCTTGACAACCTTGTTGGTGAGAGTGCCGATGCCTTCGATGGTGACGGCGACCTCGTCGCCGACGTTCAGGGGGCCGACCCCTGCCGGGGTGCCGGTGAGGATCACGTCGCCGGGGAGCAGCGTCATGGCCTCGGAGATGTTGACGATCAGGTCCTCGATGGAGTGGATCATCTCGGACGTCCGGCCCAGCTGGCGCTGTTCGCCGTTGACCGTGAGCTGGACGGTCAGGTCGGACGCGGTGGCGAGGTCCAGGTCGGTCTCGACCCAGGGGCCGAGCGGGCAGGAGGTGTCGAAGCCCTTGGCCCGGGCCCATTGCTTCTCCCGCTTCTGGACGTCGCGGGCGGTGACGTCGTTGGCGCAGGTGTAGCCGAAGATCACGTCCTGGACGCGCTCGCGGGGCACTTCGCGGCACATGCGGCCGATGACCACGGCCAGCTCGGCCTCGTGGTGCAGTTCCTGGGAGAAGGGCGGGTACTGGATGTCGTCGCCGGGGCCGACCACCGAGGTGGAGGGCTTGAAGAAGGCGAACGGGGCGTCGGGTACCTCGTTGCCGAGTTCGCGGGCGTGCTCGGCGTAGTTGCGGCCGAAGGCCACGACCTTGTTGGGGAGCACCGGCGGCAGCAGCCTGACCTTGCTGACCGGAACCTTCGTGCCGGAGAGCTCGTAGTCCGCGAACGGGATGCCCTTGATGATGTCGAGGACGAGTTCGTCCTGCTTGTCGCCCTCGACCGCGCCGAAGGCGACGTTCCCGTCGATGGAGAATCTGGCGATGCGCACGGGATCCTTGCGCCCCTTAAGTTTCGGTGACCGAGCCGGCTGGAGTCTGACGCTCCAGGCTAACGCGGAAGAGGCCCGGGACCTCGCGCATGACGAAGGGCGCCCCTGGTGGCGGGGCGCCCTGAGTTTCGTGCGGCCGCGGCTGAGCGTCCGGCGGCCGGGGTGCGTACTACTCCGCGACGGAGGCTCCGACCGGGACCTCGGTGAGGATGGTGCGCCTGGGGTTGGCGGTCTGGGCCGGCAGTTCGACGGAGTGCTCCGGCTGCTCCACGGTCTGCAGTTCGTCGGCGTCCTCGAGGTGCGCCAGAGTCGTGCGCCGCGGGTTGGCTATGGTGCGGAACATCATCGTCGTTTTCACGGTTGTCGTACGCCCTGTTCTCGTTGTCGTTGTTGCCGTATTTGTAAAGCGTCAGGCTAAACACGCGATTCCCCGGCGGACTCGCGAAGTACTCGTGATCAGTCTGTGAGTTTGCTCACGACTGTGGAGACAATCCGGTCAATTCCGGCCTGCAACGGAAACCGCCGAAACGGACATTGACCCCCTGAAGCCACCATTCCGCTCCTGATCATGGCGACTGGGACACCGACGCTATCCCGGCGACTCGCTGGAATAAGTCCGTTTTGCACGAGAACGACTTCCACGGCTCGTAATGCGTCACTCACATTCTGTCACGGAGGTCACAGCTCGGCTCCGGCCCTTGTTGGAGATCCTGCACTGTGCTGGAATCTCACGGACCGCCGCAGGATCGAGCCGGCGCACAGGGGGCGCGACGCAGCGCCGAGTGGCGGCGAGACAGGGGGAGCCAGCGCCGGTCACTCAAGACCACCCAGGGGGGCGTTTTCAGGGCGTTCCCCACAACGCCGACACCGTGTCCTTCCGTTCACGCGGAGGGGTGCCTGGTCCAGAGGTTGCGACGCTAGTGCAGGGACGTTTCAAGAGGGATGGCAGTGCTTCGGCCGAGCCGGAGCCGCATGGCGGGACTGCCCCCAGCAATGGCAGCTCCTCGCCCCAGCACGCCCAGAACCCGGGCCCGGCCCCGTCCGGTGACGGCGGTCAGCGCCCCGGGCGCGCCGGCGCGTCGGCACCTGCGGGGCCCGCGAGCCCCGCTCCCGCGGTCAAGCCCGCCGGCGGCCCGACGGGGCCCGGTTCGCGCATAGCCCTGCGCAACTGGCGCATCTCCACGCGCCTGGTGTCGCTGCTCGCGCTCCCCGTGGTCGCCGCGACCTCGCTGGGCGCGCTGCGCATCAGCCAGAACGTCGACGACATCCAGCAGCTCGACAACATGAAGCTGCTGACGGAGATGACCAAGCAGGCCACCGAGCTTGCCAAGGCGCTCCAGGACGAGCGCGACCAGTCCGCGGGTCCGCTGGCGCACGGCGCCAGCACCACCAGCGACTACACGGTCAAGGGCTTGTGGCAGAAGACCGACGACGCCAAGGCGAACTTCGAGGACGCCTCGGAGGAGATCGACGAGGCCAGCAAGAACGGCCAGCTCCAGGGCGTCCGTGACGCCCTCGTCGGCATCGCCGGCCAGCTGGACGACCTGGCCAAGATCCGCAAGGCCGCGTACCAGTCCAAGAACAACTCCACGCAGACGGTCGAGTCCTACCACCGCCTGATCACCCAGCTGATCGACCTCTCGCAGGACATGGCGGAGGCGTCCAGCAACCCCGAGATGATCTCGCGCACCCGTGCCCTGGCGGCGTTCTCCACCGCCAAGGAGTACGCGTCCGTGCAGCGTGCCGTCATCGCCGCGGCCCTCCCCGAGACCACCACCACCTCCGGTCACCTCTCCGACAACGACCGGCTCTACGCGCAGTCGGCGCAGAGCAGCGAGGAGTCCGAGCTCACCATCTTCAGGAAGATCTACTCGGACCAGGACGCCGAGGAACTCCTGAAGCCCATCGACGAGGGCAACGCGACCATCGAGTCCGCGGACACCTACGCCAACCGCGCCCTGAGCAGCGCCGACGGACTCGCCGAGCTTCAGAAGCGGTCCTACCGCGACTGGGTCGACGAGAGCACGACCAAGATCGAGCAGATGAAGAAGATCGAGCACACGCTGCTCGAGGACATGGAGCAGAAGGCCCGCGAGCTGCGCTCCGCCTCGGAGCGCGAGGCGATCATCTCCGGTGCGCTGATCCTGCTGGTGCTCGGCGTCTCCCTGGTCGGCGCCTTCGTCGTGGCCCGCTCCATGATCCGCTCCCTGCGCCGCCTCCAGGAGACCGCCACCAAGGTCGCCCAGGACCGCCTGCCCGAGCTGGTCAAGCAGCTGTCCGAGTCCGACCCGCAGGACGTCGACACGTCCGTGGAGTCGGTCGGTGTGCACTCCAAGGACGAGATCGGCCAGGTGGCCGCGGCCTTCGACGACGTGCACCGCGAGGCGGTCCGCCTCGCCGCCGAGCAGGCCCTGCTGCGGGGCAACGTCAACGCGATGTTCACCAACCTCTCGCGCCGCTCCCAGGGCCTCATCCAGCGTCAGCTGTCGCTGATCTCCGAACTGGAGTCCCGCGAGGCCGACCCGGACCAGCTGTCCTCGCTGTTCAAGCTGGACCACCTCGCGACCCGTATGCGCCGTAACGGCGAAAACCTCCTCGTCCTCGCCGGTGAAGAGCCCGGCCGCCGCTGGACCCGCCCGGTCCCGCTGGTCGACGTGCTCCGCGCCGCCGCGTCCGAGGTGGAGCAGTACGAGCGCATCGAGCTGGCCGCGGTGCCGACCACCGAGGTCGCCGGCCGCGTCGTCAACGACCTCGTGCACCTGCTCGCCGAGCTGCTCGAGAACGCGACCTCCTTCTCGTCGCCGCAGACCAAGGTCAAGGTCACCGGTCACGCGCTGCCCGACGGGCGCGTCCTGATCGAGATCCACGACACCGGTATCGGCCTCTCCCCCGAGGACCTCGCGGCGATCAACGAGCGGCTCGCCTCGCCGCCCACCGTGGACGTCTCGGTGTCCCGCCGCATGGGTCTGTTCGTGGTCGGCCGGCTGTCCCAGCGGCACGGCATCCGCATCCAGCTCCGCCCGTCCGACTCCGGTGGCACGACCGCGCTGGTCATGCTCCCCGTGGACGTCGCCCAGGGCGGCAAGAAGCCCGCTCCCGGCAAGCCCGGTGCGTCCTCCGGCGGTCCGGCCGCCGCGCAGGCCGCCGCCGGTGCGGCCGCGGCGCGCCGCAACAACAACGGCCAGGGCAACGGCGGTTCGCTCGGCGCGGGTGCGCCCGGCGGCGCCCTCGGCGGAGGCGCGCCCTCGGGCGGCGGACGCCTGGGTGCCGGTCCCGGCGCGCGTGGCCAGGTCGGTGCGGGTCAGGGTCCGCGGGCGGCGCTGCCCGGCGCGGGTCAGGGCGGCCGTCCCGGTGGGCTCGGCGGACTCGCACCGCGTGGACCGCAGCAGCAGGGCCGGCCGGCGCCGGCCGGTGCGGGTGCGGGCGGCTTCGGCGGTCAGGCCCCGGGCGCCCCGCAGGGCCTCCAGGCCGCGGGCCCGGGCGCCCCGCAGCAGAACGCCTTCGGCAACCGCGGCCCCGTACCCCCGCAGCGCGGCGACAACGGCAACACCAGCAACAACGCCTCCGACCAGGGCCGCCAGCCCCAGCTCCCGCCGCGCGGCGGACCGCGGGCCGAGCTGCCCGGCGGCAACCCGCAGCAGCGCACGCCGAACTGGGGCGACGAGACCGGCCGGCCGCCGGTGTCGCGTGCCTCGCTGGACGCCCCGCGCGGCCACGACGAGCAGGACCCGGCGCACACCTCGCGGATGCCGCGCATCGACGACCGGCAGGGTCCCGGTGCGACCGCTGAGATGCCCCGGATCGACGACCGGCAGGGTCCGGCCGCCACGGGCGAGTACCCCCGCCCGGACCTGAACGGCGTCAACGGCTCCCAGAACACGGGCTCGTTCGTCCGCTCCGACGTGTTCGGCACCCCCGCCGGGCAGCCGGACGGCTCCGGCACGGGCCAGTTCGCCGCCCCGCAGGCCTACGACGCCGGCTCCACCGGCCAGTTCGCCGCGCCGGGCTACGACAACAACTCCACCGGCCAGTTCGCCACCCCGAACTTCGACGGTGGGTCCACCACCGGGCAGCACTCCCTGCCCGGCCGCCACAACGGCTCCGGCACCGGCCAGTTCGAGCGGCCGCAGACGGACGGCCGGGGCGCCGACTACGGCGCGCCGCGTCCGCCGGCCCCGCAACAGCAGCGTCCGGTCCGGCGGGAGCCCGAGGCCCTGCCGCCGGCCAGCGGTCCGGGGGACGGTCGTACACCGCTGTACGACACCCTGGAGACCAACTGGTTCCGCGGTGGCCAGGGCGGCGGTCAGGGTGGACAGCAGGAGCCCCAGCAGAGCAACGGCTCGGCTCCGGCTCCCGCCCCGCAGCAGCCGCAGGCTTCCGTCCCGCAGCAGCCGCAGACTCCCGCTCCCGCCGCCGCGGCGGCACAGCGTCCCGCCACCAGCTCCTGGCGCACCTCGCCGAACGACGAACTCGTCCGGCAGGCAGAGCGCGTCCGGCAGCCCGCTGCGGGCGGCGTCACCACTTCCGGCCTGCCGCGCCGGGTGCCCCGGGCCAACCTCGTCCCGGGCACGGCTCAGCAGCAACAGCACCAAACCGGTCCGCAGGTCTCGCGTGCGCCTGACGACGTACGCGGCCGGCTGACCAATCTCCGTCGGGGTATCGCGCAGGGTCGTCAGGCCGGCAACGGTCAGACCGGCAGCTTCCCGAGCCCCACTCACCAGCAGGAGCGTTAGTTGAGCCCGATGAGCCAGGCGGCACAGAACCTCAACTGGTTGATCACCAACTTCGTGGACAACACCCCCGGGGTGTCCCACACCGTCGTCGTGTCCGCCGACGGTCTCCTTCTGGCGATGTCCGAAGGCTTCCCGCGTGACCGCGCCGACCAGCTGGCGGCCGTCGCGTCCGGGCTCACCTCGCTGACTGCCGGGGCCTCCCGGATCTTCGAGGGCGGCGACGTGGCGCAGACGGTCGTCGAGATGGAGCGCGGCTTCCTCTTCCTCATGTCCATCTCGGACGGGTCGTCCCTCGCGGTCCTGGCCCACCCCGAGTGCGACATCGGCCTCGTCGGCTACGAGATGGCGCTGCTCGTCGACCGCGCGGGCGCGGTGCTCACGCCCGACCTGCGCGCCGAACTACAGGGCAGTCTGCTTCACTGATCGGCTCCGGTACCACCCACATCACCAAATCACCGTCCGGCCGCCACAATCCCCCCACCGGCCCCGTCAGACGGCTTGCCCGACCGACTTGCTGTCCCGCCCGGAGGATTCATGACCCCGCCCACCGCCTCTCATGATCCGTACGCCGAGCCGTACGGGGACGAGGGCGATCAGCCGCTGGTACGTCCGTACGCGATGACCGGTGGCCGGACCCGGCCGCGCTACCAGCTCGCCATCGAGGCGCTGATCAGCACCACGGCCGACCCGGCAGCGCTCATGGGGCTGCTCCCGGAGCACCAGCGGATCTGCCATCTGTGCCGCGAGGTGAAGTCGGTCGCCGAGGTCTCGGCGCTGCTCGCCATGCCCCTGGGTGTGGCGCGGATCCTCGTGGCGGACCTCGCCGAGGCCGGCCTGGTGGCCATCCACCAGCCGGGCGGCGATGAGAACAACGGCGGCGCACCGGATGTGACGCTGCTCGAAAGGGTGCTCAGTGGACTTCGCAAGCTCTGACGGGGGCCGGGCGACCACCTCCGCGAAGATCGTGGTGGCGGGTGGCTTCGGCGTGGGCAAGACCACGTTCGTCGGCGCCGTCTCGGAGATCAACCCGCTGCGCACGGAGGCCGTGATGACGTCCGCGAGCGCGGGCATCGACGACCTCACCCACACCGGGGACAAGACGACCACCACGGTCGCCATGGACTTCGGCCGCATCACGCTCGACCAGGACCTGATCCTTTACCTGTTCGGTACGCCGGGCCAGGACCGTTTCTGGTTCATGTGGGACGACCTGGTCCGCGGTGCCATCGGTGCGGTCGTGCTCGTGGACACCCGGCGCCTGGCCGACTGCTTCCCGGCCGTGGACTACTTCGAGAACAGCGGCCTGCCGTTCGTCGTGGCGCTCAACGGCTTCGACGGGCAGCAGCCCTACCAGCCCGAGGAAGTACGCGAGGCGCTCCAGATCGGACCGGACACCCCGATCATCACCACGGACGCCCGGCACCGCTCCGATGCCAAGAGTGCGCTGATCACGCTGGTGGAACACGCCCTGATGGCACGGCTGAGGTAGATCAAATCGGGAGTGCCGTACGGCAGTTGCCGTAAACACACCGGAGCCGACTGTGGCCTTTGACACGGTCGGCTCCGGTGTTCATAACGTTTCGGCAGAGGAATCGGGTGGTATCGCCACGCGTCGCGGTCGGACGGTATCGCTGCGCTCACAAACGCCCCGCATTTTGGCGGGGCTCGCTCTTTATGACCGTTTTATCTGGGGCTTACATCACTCCCAATCAGAGGTTTCCACTGTTTGGAACTGCGCAGGCCCACGTGCTGGAATGCCTGAACTGCCCAATAGTCAAAGACGTACTCCCTAGTGGTCTATGACACACCGGGTTCTGAGAGACTGCGGCACGACGTAGGTGCCCGCCGCCGAGAGGTTGTTGGTCGAGTGAGGCGAAGCAAGAACGGTCCCGAGCCGTCGGCGCGGGGCAACTTCACCCCGCCGCCGCGCGCTGCGGCGCCCACCCCTGTGCCCGCTACGGAACCAGCGGCCGCCCCCGCCAAGAGCGGCGGCCGATTCTCCCCACGCAACTGGCGGGTACCGACCCGCCTGAACGCGATCCTGCTCATACCCGTGGTCGTCGGCCTCGTCATGGGCGGCTTCCAGGTGAAGGCCTCGATCGACACCTGGCAGGAGGCCCAGGACGCGGAGAACACCGCCCGCCTGGTGCGCGCCTCCCTCGCCTACGCCGACTCCCTCGAGAACGAGCGTGACAGCACCGCCGCGCACCTGCTGAAAGGCAAGGGGCAGACCGCGCAGGACAAGGCGGCCGTCACCTCGATCCGCGCCACCACCGACAAAGCCGCCGACGCCTTCGACCAGGCCGCGCAGAACATGCCGAACAAGTCCGGCCTGGTGCGCCGGCTGAAGCTGTTCCGCGAGGCCGAGCCCAAGTTGCAGACGCTGCGGGTGGCCGCCTTCACGAGCAAGCTGACCGGCGTGCAGACCGAAGAGGGTTACGTCGAGATCTCCCACCCTCTGATGGAGTTCGCCAACGAGCTCGGTCTGGGCACCGGCAACATCACCTCCTACGGCCGTACCGTCTACGCCATCTCGCTGACCAAGGCGGCGCTGTCGCTGGAGCGCTCGATCGGCATGCACCTGCTGATCAACCCCGGCCCCGACGCCGGCAACCTCGCCACCCAGCGTGTCTCGCTCTCCTCGTACGCCTACCTGGAGCGGATCGCCGTCGAGGAGTACGTCGGCGGTGGCACCGAGGCCGACGCGCAGAAGCTGACCGTGGCCGAGAAGAAGCTCAAGACCGACGGTGCGGCGATGGCCGAGGCGGCCAAGGCCAAGGACCCGAACTACGTGCCGCCGCCGTCCGACCCGAGCAAGATGGTCTCCGCCCTGGCGAACCTCGAGGACACCAGCACCACCACGCGCGCCGGGCTCGCCCAGAAGGGCATCACCGCGGAGAACTGGTGGGCGGTCAACACCCTGAAGTTCAACGCCTACCGCCAGATCGAGTCGAACCTTGCCGACAAGGCGGTGAACGAGGCCTCCGGCATCGCCGACGACGCCAAGACCTCCGCGATCATCACCGGTGTCGCGGTCGTGGTCGCCCTGCTCGCCGCGTTCATCCTGGCCGGCATGGTGGCCCGGCAGATGAGCCGCTCGATGCGCCAGCTGCGCAACGCCGCCTTCGGCATCGCCGAGCAGCGCCTGCCGATGCTGGTCGATCAGCTCTCCCGTACCGACCCCGGCCGGGTCGACACCCGCGTCGCGCCCATCCCGATCACCACCCGGGACGAGATCGGCGAGGTCGCCCGGGCCTTCGACCAGGTCCACCGCGAGGCCGTCCGGCTCGCCGCCGAGCAGGCCCTGCTGCGGGGCAACATCAACGCGATCTTCACCAACCTCTCGCGCCGCAACCAGTCGCTGATCGAGGGCCAGCTGAGCCTCATCACCGACCTGGAGAACAACGAGGCCGACCCGGACCAGCTGGAGAACCTCTTCAAGCTGGACCACCTCGCGACCCGTATGCGCCGCAACGGCGAGAACCTCCTGGTCCTGGCCGGCGAGGAGCCCGGCCGCCGCTGGGACCAGCCGGTCCCGCTGGTCGACGTCCTGCGCGCCGCCTCCTCCGAGGTGGAGCAGTACGAGCGCATCGAGCTCTCCGGCGTCCCGGAGGCCGAGATCCACGGCCGCGCCGTGACAGACCTCGTGCACCTGCTCGCCGAGCTCCTGGAGAACGCCACCACGTTCTCCTCGCCGCAGACCAAGGTCCGCGTCACCGCGACCCGTCTCCCCGACGGCCGCATCATGATCGAGATCCACGACAAGGGCATCGGCCTGACGGCCGAGGACTTCGCGGACATCAACCACAAGCTGGCCAACCCGCCGACCGTGGACGCCGCGATCTCCCAGCGCATGGGCCTGTTCGTGGTCGGCCGGCTGTCCGACCGGCACGGCATCCGCGTCCAGCTGCGCCCCTCCGGCGAGCAGGCCGGTACGACCTCGCTGGTCATGCTGCCGGACGCGATCACGCACGGCGGTGGCGGCGAGCAGGCACTGGACCGCGACGAGTTCACGGTCTCCCAGATCATCCCCGAGCAGCAGTTCCAGGGCGAGAACTTCAACCCGCAGCAGCAGCAGCTCCAGCCGATGCGCACGGCGGCCGAGCTCGGCTTCGACGACAGCCGCTACGTGGATGTCCCCGACGACATCCGGGACCTGGACCCCGTCGGCCGCTCGCTGATGCGCGAGGAGCGCCGCGCGGCCCTGGAGGCCCAGAACGGCCCGCAGGAGCTCGAGGCCTCCCGGGAGGCCCCCGAGGCGCCCGCGACGCCCACGTACGCCGACGAGTTCGATGCCCAGCGCTACGACGGCAGCCGTACCGGCTACCAGGAGCAGCCCGCGGCCTACGACCCGCAGCAGGCGTACCAGGAGCAGCAGCAGGCGTCCTACGCCGAGCAGCAGCAGACGGCCTACGACGAGCCGCAGCAGCCCGCGTACGACGAGCAGTACTACGCGCCGAACGGCGGCCGGCCACAGAACGACGGCTTCTCGTCGGCCGGCGGCTACCCGGAGCCCGCGTATGCGGAGCCGGTCCAGGAGGAGCACGCGGCCGCGCACGCCGCCGCGTCCGAGTCCTACCCGGCCTACGATGAGAAGCCCTACCAGGACGACTGGCCCCAGCGGGACGGTTACCAGAACGGGTACCCGGCCCAGTACGCTCCGGAAGCGGAATCCGCGCAGGCCGGTGACGTGAACGAGCGGGACCGCGTAGGCTTCGACCGTCCGGGACCGACCTCCCCCGCCGGCCACACGCTGACCGACGCCGGGCTGCCCCGCCGCGGAACCATCGCGAGCGGATCGAACGGCTCGAACGGTGCGCGGCACACGAGCCGGGAAGCGTCGGCTCCCGCACAGGAGAGCGACGGCGGCGGCGACTGGCGTTCACAGAACGACCAGCGGTGGCAGCAGGCCTCGCAGCTCCGGAAGCCCAAGGCAGGCGGGGTCACCTCCTCCGGTCTGCCGCGGCGGGTACCCAAGGCCAACCTGGTCGAGGGCGCCGCCGAGAGCACCCCCCAGGGAGGCCCACAGGTCTCCCGCGCCCCGGAGGACGTCCGGGGCAGGCTGAGCAACCTGCGTCGAGGCGTCCAGCGTGGGCGCAACGCAGGCAGTGAAACGAACGGCCAGGGCTTCGGTCCTGACAGCACCTACAACCAGGAGCGTTAGTGTGAGCCCGATGAGCCAGGCGGCACAGAACCTGAACTGGTTGATCACCAACTTCGTGGACAACACCCCGGGGGTGTCCCACACGGTGGTGGTCTCCGCCGACGGACTCCTTCTGGCGATGTCCGAAGGCTTCCCCCGCGACCGCGCCGACCAGCTCGCGGCCGTCGCCTCCGGTCTGACGTCTCTGACGGCAGGCGCCTCCCGGATCTTCGAGGGCGGCCACGTGAATCAGACGGTTGTGGAGATGGAGCGGGGATTCCTGTTCCTCATGTCCATTTCCGACGGTTCCTCGCTGGCGGTCCTGGCACACCCGGAGGCGGACATCGGCCTCATCGGGTACGAAATGGCGCTCCTGGTGGATCGCGCAGGCACGGTTCTTACCCCGGATCTGCGTGCGGAACTCCAGGGAAGCCTTCTCAACTAGCTATCAGACGGTGCGTTTTGGCGTCCCGGGGCCGTAAGGTTTCGGGACGCGGCTCCACAAGGATGGGTGCCCGGCACGGTCGGAGGAGGAGAGAAAGTGGCAACACCCCCAGGCGGTTCCCATTCGGGCAACTGGTCGTACGGCCCTGCCCAGGGCCAGGGCGACGGATCCGCGAACCGGTACAACTTCCCCTCCGCCCCCAGCCACCGGCAGCCGTACGCGCCACAGGGCCCCGGCCCGTCGCCGTACGACCAGCCGTCCGCGCCGCGCATCCAGCCGGTGCAGCCGCAGCGTCGCCCTGAGCCGGCACCCGCCGGGGCGTCGAACAACCCCTTGGTGCGCCCGTACGCCATGACCGGCGGCCGGACGCGCCCGCGGTACCAGCTCGCCATCGAGGCACTGGTGCACACCACCGCGCAGCCGCACCAGATGCAGGGCCAGTTGCCCGAGCATCAGCGGATCTGCAACCTCTGCCGTGAGATCAAGTCGGTAGCCGAGATCTCGGCCCTCCTGACAATCCCTCTCGGCGTGGCCAGGATCCTCGTCGCCGACTTGGCGGAGGCGGGCCTGGTCGCCATCCATCAGCCCGGCGGCGACGAGAACGCCGGTGGCCAGCCAGACGTGACACTGCTCGAAAGGGTGCTCAGTGGACTTCGCAAGCTCTAGCGGCGGTCCTTCCCGCTCCACCACCTCCGCGAAGATCGTGGTGGCGGGCGGCTTCGGCGTGGGCAAGACCACGTTCGTCGGCGCCGTCTCGGAGATCAACCCGCTGCGCACAGAGGCCGTCATGACGTCCGCTTCAGCAGGCATCGACGACCTCACCCACACCGGGGACAAGAAGACCACCACGGTCGCCATGGACTTCGGCCGTATCACCCTTGACCAGGACCTGATCCTGTACCTGTTCGGCACCCCCGGTCAGGACCGCTTCTGGTTCATGTGGGACGACCTGGTCCGCGGCGCCATCGGCGCGATCGTCCTGGTCGACACCCGCCGTCTCGCCGACTGCTTCCCCGCGGTCGACTACTTCGAGAACTCGGGTCTCCCCTTCGTCATCGCCCTCAACGGCTTCGACGGCAACCAGCCGTACAACCCGGACGAGGTCCGCGAGGCGCTCCAGATCGGCCCCGACACCCCGATCATCACGACCGACGCCCGCCACCGCTCGGACGCCAAGTCGGCGCTGATCACTCTCGTGGAGCACGCGCTGATGGCACGGCTCCGCTAGCCGTTACGCCATATGGATGGGCGGGCCCTCCCGGCTGGGAGGGCCCGCCCATCCATATGGCAC